>JAYUTS010000200.1:0-6564 GCA_043754995.1 Chitinophagaceae bacterium | reverse complement strand
GCGTTTGATTATTCTCCAATCCATGCAACACTTTTTTCATGATGCTGGTGGTTCTGGTATCAGGTGCCAGTTTAATTCCAACTCCATCATCTTCTATCCAATCGGGAAAATCAGGCGCAAACAAACGGAACTCACCATTCTTTCCATCCAAACCTATCAACACTCCTTTTACAGGTTCTTCACCTGTTATAAAACATTCAATGGCTGCACCATCTTTGAACAAATTCATTTCCGGTGGAAAGCTGAGTTTAAAACTGATCTCCGGATAATCAGCATAACCAAAATTCTTTTTAGTAACAATGATGGGATGCAAAGCAAGCCCTTCAGCTTTTAATTGTTTTAATGTATGCTGCTGATCTAAACTATATCGCTGCACCTGTTCTTTTTCTTCCAGATTAATGCATTGTAAGAGTGTTTGTATATGCGGATGCATGCCGTGAAAATAGGATGGAAGCAGATGATAAAAAAATGCAGATTCTTTTTGATGGGAAAACAGATAGAACAATAACTCAGTTCGATTTATTATTTTGCAGAAGATTTCATTTGCGGAGTATCGGTTTCTATCAAAACCGCAGATGTAAATTGAAAACTTTGATCCATTGAATATGAACGACAAAAAACCATTTTCATTCAGCAGGCGCCAATTCCTTGATACAGCCGTAAAAGTAACTGCGGGGGGCACATTGGCGTATGTGCAAATGTCGGGTTGCGGTAATGAAGCATCGGAAGTTACTCCGCCACCAGAAAATAAACATGTATTTCTTTGTAAACCTTACCTGCATAGTTTACAGCAGCATCGTATGAGCATACGCTGGATCACCAACAGACCCAGTTACGGTTGGGTAGAGTATGGCGAAGCAGGCAAGCTGGATAAAAAAGCAAACCTGATCATTGATGGGTTGGTTGTTGCCAATAACCGCATTCATGAAATTCATCTCGATGGTTTAAAGCCCGGGCAAAACTATCAATACCGTGTAGCATCGAAAGAGATCACTGAGTTTCAGCCCTATAAAACAACGTATGGCGAAACCATTTACAGCGAAACCTATTCGTTTGCAACCATTGATTATGCAACTAAAGAATTGCAGTGGCTTATCCTCAATGATCTGCATGATCGTCCGGAATCATTTCCGCATCTGTTAGAACTCAATCAAAAGAATTCATATGATTTTGTTTTCCTCAATGGCGATATGTTCAATTATCAAACAGATGAACAACAGATCATTGATCATTTGCTGATTCCCTGCGAAAATTTTACGCCTCAAAAACCTCTGTTGTTTGTACGGGGTAATCATGAAACAAGAGGAAAGTTTGCACGACAGTTAAAAGATTATTTCTCTTATCCTGAAGGACAGTATTTCTCATTCCATTGGGGGCCTGTGTTTGCTATAGTGCTTGACACGGGAGAAGATAAAGCAGACGAAGCTCCTGTATATGCCGGTATTGTTGACTTTTATGCCTATCGCCGGCAACAGGCAGTGTGGATGGAAAAACTGATGCAGACACCGGAATACATCAATGCAACCTATAAAGTAGTGCTGATGCATATTCCTCCATTCTATTGTAACCATCCTGTAGCTGCAGGTGAATTAGATTGCCAGGAAGTATATGCCTCTTTGTTTGATCAGTACAAAGTAGATATTGTTATTTCAGGACACACACATGTATATGGCGTTCACCCACCGGTAAAAGGCAAACACAATTATCCTATTATAATTGGCGGTGGTCCTGAAGTTGGTAAACGCACATTGATACAGGTAAAAGCCAATCAGCAACAACTGTTGGTTCAAATGCTGAATGATGATAATAAAGTAGTGGGGAATTATGTGGTTAAGGCTTCAGTATAGCTCCAAGTATTCCGTTATGCTAGTTAAAGTCAATGCCTGCAAATACACCAACCTGTTCACACAATATATTAGCCTGTGGGGAAAAGAACAATTGATGTTCCTTCTGTATCATTAAAATCAACATCACCGAACCACTTTGTTTCTGGCTTATAAATTCCGACAGAAACATCTTTTGACATTGGCGAAAAGGAGTTTCCTTCAGCATCCTTTGAAAGAACTATAGTAAACTCATCAGGTATGTCTTTCAAAAAATCTTTAAGGGCTTTTACAGTTATTGTTTCCATTATTGATTTTTTATTCTATTAAAACCCACTTGTCATTAATCAATTCTATTAACCACTTTTTCTTTAAATGTTGTTGAGCAGTTCTTACAGCATGTTTCCACTTTTTACCAAAATGAATTCCATCTATTACTCTGTCAATTGTGTTATCACATAACTCTGGATGAATTTCTTCAATTAGTGTATGAAGTATTGTTGTTGGCAATGGCCCATTCTTCTTCAATAAATATAAAATTGTTTTTTCAAAAACTGAATGTAAAGCCCCGCCTGCTAAGGTTGCTTTTATTAATTCATCATTAGCTTTTGATACTGCATTCTTAAATTTTATTTGAAACTCATTCTTTACAGATTTTTCTCTTTGTTGGTAAAGAGCTTTAATTTCTTCAGAGATTTTACAGTACTCATCAATCTCAATAGAAGTTATCGTTGCTCCAAGATTGGCATAACTTAATAAATCGTTTTTTACAGTTTCTATTTTTTCAATTTCACTAATATAAACTCCGTATTCAAAATTATTATATAAGCCCCCGGCTGTTAAGTTCCCAGATGTTATTATTGCCTTTTTTGAATCACTAATATAAACTTTGGCATGAAGTCTTGGAAGGTGAAAAATTTGAATAGAATTGATTGAATTAAAAAGAGTCTGAAAAGATTTCGGGTCAGTCGAACCTTGATAAATATTTCTTGGTGATAAATCCGTTACAAATCTTAAAGTGCCATTCTTTCTAAAATTATCAGAAACATTTTTTAGTAAAAACTCCGCCCCTTTATCAGAAATGTATGGGCTTGAAACAGTTAGTTCTTTTTCAGCACTCTGAAAAATATCATTGAGATTTTTATTCCATCCTCTTTGTAAAGTTTCAAACATATTATGCAGCTATGCAGTAGGATTGCGATGTGAAAACCAAATTAACAGAATTGTCAGGGATTAGCTTCATCAATTTGAGACTGTCACCTAAATATCCCTGTGCCAAATCTGTTTGGTAATATGGAGTAATAATCGTTTTTTTATCTTGTAACATTAGGCTGGTCTGATTTGGGGGTTAAATTTAGCTATTTCAAGGGGAAGTGTCGCAGCAAGTTATGTCCCTTTTTCCAACATTAGAGGATGTCCAATGGAATTGCAACCAACGAATAAGATGTTTGCATTTGTTATAGTGTATTCTTTGTGCTTCCATTGTTCCCTTTGTGTTATTGTTTTTCTTTATAGTACTCTCATAGTAGCACCAAGAATTCACTAAGATTTACACCAAGGTCACAAAGGAAACATTGAGAATCAATCAAATTTAATAACACAAGACGTTAAAAATTATTATTCATCATTCCGGTAAATCAGCAATCTTTTCTCCTTTGTAATTGATATACCATGCTTTTTTATCTCTGCTTACCAGCAGCAGGTTTTCAATCATCGGAATAATATTGTCGTAACCTTCTTCCACCACATGTTTTCCGTTGATGTCAAACAAATACATGCTGTCATCGGTTGTTGTATTACCATAAAACAGATTTTCTTTCAAAACAACAAGGTTAACAAACGGCGTTTGTTCAAAATAAGTAACGCCATTTGTTTTCAACAGAAATTTTCCTTTATTAGTTTCTACTACGGCCAGTTCTTTATAGAAATTTGTTACAGAAATGTACTGAATGGGAATAATTATTTTACCGCTCAGATCAATCATGCCTTCCAGGCCCGATTTTTTTTCTTTTACAATAAACAGGTTGCCTTCAATGGGCTGAAGGGTTTCGTAATTATCTATACCGGGCAGGTTGATGATCTGTCCTGTTTTATCAACCAGCAAATTCTTATCAGCTAATTTACCCCGTACATAACCTTTTTCAAATCCATCATTAATGCCCAGTTCATCATAAATAAAAGGAACAATTATTTTATTGGTTTTATCAATGGCTCCGTATTTATCTCCTTTTTTTACAATCGCCAGGCCGCCACTGAACCAGGCAATGCTTACTTCATCATAATCAAACGGAATCACAATGTTGTTGGCGGAGTCAATGTATCCATATTTTTTTTGAAAGTCCCTGGCAGAAAATACGCCATCCTGGTAATCGCCAACATAATCATAAAGAAAAGGAATAACAGCTTTTCCGGTTTTATCAATTACGCCGGCTTTCCCATCTTTTATTACAGGAGCATAACCATGATGAAATTGTGAAGGGCTTTCAAACTGCAGGGGTATAACAACTTTTCCACTGGTATCGGCAAAGCCCCATTTGCCATCTTTTAAAAGAGCAACAAATCCTTCAGAAACGTCCCACACATTATCATATTGATCCTTTAACTTCTGTTGCATTTTCAAAGTGGTCATTTCATCAGGAACAGGTAATGCAGTTGCTACTGGTGGTGGGGGAGTATTGGTGCAGCTATAAAGCATGCCTGTTAATAGACAAGCAGCAAATATTTTTTTCATGATCAAAGTTTGTACAAGATTACTGCATTACAAGTAATACTAAATACCAATAAGAAGGTATTTCTCAGTCTTCGTGATGATCTGTATGATCTAATGGTTTTCCGCAATGAGGACATGTAAGCATCTTTTTAGTTTTTATTTTTCTCATTTCTTCCAGGAAACCAGCGGTGATAATACCGGCCGGTAAAGCAAGAAGGGCAAAACCTGTAAAAGCAATGAATCCGGTAAGTATTTTACCTAATACAGTAATAGGCACCATATCGCCATAACCAATAGAAGTAATGGTAACAAGGGCCCACCATAATGTAGCAGGGATACTGGAGAATGTTTTCGGTTGTGCAGTATGCTCAGCAAAGTATAGAAGACAGGAGGCAATGATAAGTAGGAAACCTATCAGTACTATGCTTAGCTTTAATTCACTGGCCCTGGTTATAAAAACACTCCTGACCATTTTGGCCGACTTCATATATGCTGTAAGCCTGAACAAACGCAAGAATCTTAAGAGGCGTAGAATACGGAGTACTCTCAAATCAAGACCAATAATAACATGAAAATAAAAAGGCAGTATCGCTAACAGATCAATAATGCCATCTGTTGAAACCACATATTTTAACCGGCCATATACAGGATGACTATACTTGGGGTGATGTGTGCAGCTCCAGACACGAAGAAGATATTCTACAGAAAAAATCATGACAGATATCAGGTCAAAAATCCTGAAGAACTCAGTGTATGGATCATGGATGGAAGGTACCGTTTCAAGAATTACAGCAATAACATTCAATATAATCAGGATGATGATAAAACCATTGATTGTCTTGTCCCATTTACTATCGCCCAGTTCGGGATGAAGAAGGATATGTACCTTCTGTTTACTAACTTTAATCATTATGGGAGGTAGTTTTGGTTGCAATAAAATTAGTGAATAATATAAACTCTGCATTGATTTACACAAACAGCTTTCTTTCAGATTCACCAAAAGGCAGATAATAATTGAATAAAGAGATAAACGGCCTCCTCCGGATAGGTGAATGATGTAACTAATTTTGATAATTATGTAATGCTGAACCCATCATAGCTATTTATCTTTTTACTCAATTATGTGAGCATAACAGTTTAAATGCATGAAAGATCTTATCCAATCAGCATTTGTCACAATAACATCTTTTAAATAACTTCAGCAATTAACCGGGTCCGGTGCTGAAGAAATGAATAGCAAAATCAGGACATGAAATCATTTTTTATAACTATGTGGTCAATCATTAAACAATCCCTCTCTGATTTTATTGATAACAAAGTGCTGAAACTAAGTGCAGCCCTTGCTTTTTATACTATCTTTTCTTTGCCGGCCATGCTCATCATTATTATTTCGGTGAGTGATATTTTTTATGGAAGGGAAGCGATTGAAGGAACTTTATATAATCAGATATCAGGTTTTGTAGGAACAGAAGCAGCCGTTCAGATACAGCAAACTATTCGCAATGCAGCTTTGTCGCACGACAGCAAATTTGCAACAATGGTTGGTTTCATTACCTTATTGGTTGGCGCTACCAGTGTGTTCAGCGAAATACAGGACTCTATCAATCAAATATGGAAATTAAAAGCAAAGCCATTTAAAGGAAAAGGCTTTTTTCGGTTGGTCATTAACCGGTTACTTTCGTTTTCACTGGTGGTTGGTCTTGGTTTTATTTTATTGGTATCGCTGGTCATTAACGGATTAATGGATCTGCTGCTACACAGGTTAACCTCAATATTCCCCGAACTGACAGTGATCATGGTTTATATCTTTAATTTGATACTTACATTTGGTATTACATCGCTTCTGTTTGGGATGATCTTTAAAGTTTTACCCGATGCACGAATTGAATGGAAACATGTAAGGGCTGGAGCCTTTGCAACAGCAGCACTTTTTATGGTAGGTAAATTCCTCATTGGATTTTATTTAGGACAGAGTGAATTATCTACAACGTATGGCACAGCAGGCTCAGCCATTGTTTTATTATTGTGGGT
>JAYUTS010000199.1:0-6578 GCA_043754995.1 Chitinophagaceae bacterium | reverse complement strand
CCATCACTGGTGGCGAGCCGAAAGTGCTCATCAAAGATCTCGTCATCGGCTATCATGCATGGGTATCAAACGATCAGTTATTACTTTTTGTTTTAGGTGATAGTACAAAACCAAACTCACTTCATTATTATAATATCAAAACAGGAACCGATACCATTCTTGCAAATAATATTGGCAGAAGTCTGCATAAGATTCCCGGCACCAATGCCATGAGCTTTGTACAACAGGTAACAGGAAAAGAACCACTTATTAAAAAGTTTGATCCTGTAATAGTATCAATTACTACCATTTGTACTGCTTTGCCGGGCCAGGATCATTTAACATGGCTCAACGATCATATACTTATTCAAAGTGATGGAAAAACTTTATTTGTAAATGATATCATTTCAAATAAAGGATGGCAGCCTGTTACAATAAAAGGCGATTTGTCATTAATAAAAGGCATTAGCCGGCTGGCAGTAAATAAAAAGTCCTCAAAAATTGCTTTGGTTGTAAGCGAATAAACTTTACAAAGAATAGAAAGCGAACTATGAGATTCATTTGAAATGAATTTTAACCGCAGCAATGTTGATAGTTATTGTATCGTAAAAGCTTTTACTTTAAACAAAATGCTTTACATTAGGATTGCCATATATTTTTTAACCAAAAACCAACTGTTATGAATTCAAAAAAGGTTCTCATCGGCGGATTAGCCGGTGGTGTTGTTTTCTTTCTTCTCGGCTGGCTTCTTTACGGCATGTTGCTCATGGATTTCATGATGCAGCACAGTAACACCGCATCGGGTGCATTTCGTTCTGAAACGGAAATGATCTGGTGGGCAATGGTAGTAGGAAACCTTGCCCTGGGCTTTTTATTATCTTATGTATTAAACAAAGCAAATGTTGCGGGAGCAATGGCCGGTGCCACAACTGGTGCTGTTGTTATGCTGCTGATGTCCACTGCCATTGATTGCATCATGTATGCCCAGTTAAATTTATGGGATACAACAGGAATGGTTGTTGATATTTTAGTTTCAACAGTAATGGGTGCTATTGTTGGTGCTGTTATTGGATGGTTGAATGGAAGAAACAGTTGAATAATTGTAAGTTGAGAACGAACTGATGATTTCTGTTCTTTTAAAAAAAGGGTTGGCTTTGGCCAACCCTTTTATATTCAGATAAAAAAAAGAATTAAAATAAAACTCCGTTGTTTACATAATTGTAATAAGAAGTGCCACCGCTGAAGCTCCAGTTGGTTGCATTAAAGGATCCATTACCCGTTTGGTTACCAGTTATCTTGTATGTTCTTATAGCAGTTGCAGAACGGTTCCATGTTAAAGCTGTACCGCTTACACAGGTTTCAGGGCCGAGGTTTTCATTCTTCATAAAGTATGCGCTGTTAATGCCATATACTTTTCCAATGCCTGCAGCATCAATGCAAACTGCAGTTTGTTCATCTACACCAATTCCTTTTACAGTTGTATAGGCATTGTCTTTCATCAACCGTGCAAGAAATGCAACATGTCTTCCTTGCCGGTCTCTTTGAGAGTAGTGCGAATCTGTAATTGTATTAGCTAAAAAAGGATGAACCAGAAAATCGCCCTGGCCAATGGTTACATACCGATGATAAGGATTGCTTAATGCCTGCGCAGATGTAACAGAACCTTTTTCTGCACTGTAATAGGCTGAACCTAATACTGCAAGTCCTGCACTTGTTCCACCCACTGTAACCTGTTTGGTGGTTAATAAATAATTGATCGCATCTTCAGTGATGGTGTTTTTCCAGTAGTTGACATAGTTCCATTGATCGCCACCTGCTATGAATAACGCTTCTGCATTCCTTATCTTTTGTGCAACGGTACTGAGCTCTGCTTTAGTTCTGCTGTCGATGATGATGGTTTCAACTGAATTTACATTCACCATATCATACATATACTGATTGTATCCATCAGCGCCGCTTGAACGGATCACCACAACATCACCACCTGCTGCTCTTTGCAAAAACCATTGAATAGCTGCGTCCACATCTGTACTGCCGCCCATGAGGATCAATCCGCCAACAGCATTGGTTGTAACATCGGCCGCATCTCCTGTGAGATAGGTAACCACAGAAGGTGCAGGTTTTGCAGCTATTTTATCGTTATCAGTAGCTGCTTTTGAAATTGCTGTTCCATTGTTGACATCTGTAGTAGATGAACCTGCAATAGGTTGTTGTTTTGAGCAGGCAATGAAAGCTGAACAGCAGAAGATCAGTGCTGAAAGTTTGTTGATCATTGTGTATGATTTAACTTTTAATAAAACATAAATAAAATTAGCTTTAAAAAAATAATATCTTTTTCATGAAAAACAATAGAATGTTTTTTTGTGATGGAATAAAACAAAACCACTGTTTAAAACAGGGGCTTCGCTTAAGTAATGGACCTGTTATTTTTTTGGCACAGGGAATTTCCTGCTCTTTTCATCCAGCACCGTAATCTTTCCGTTTTCAATTTTTACATCATCAACAACCGACATGGAATCAACTTTTCCCTTCTTGTCCGTAGTGATCTGTTTGTACCACAAAGTAACCCATTCTTCTTTTTTGTCTTTAGAAATAACAGATTCATAATCACTCATCACAACTTTTACACTCGCCATATTTTTCCAACCTTCAGTAAACATGACACGCAAAGAGTCTTTTGAAATTTTCTGATCAAAATAATCAAAGCTCCACCAAACACTGTCGGCAAAAGGCGCTAACGCTCCTTCAACATCTCCGGTTTCGTAAGCCTTTAGTGATTTGAGCACCAGCGCAACATTCTTCATGTCGCCACGATCCCAATTATCGGGGCCATGACCACTTGGCAAATAAGCATAATCAATTTTTTCTTCCGTGGTTGCATCAGTAGTTTCTTTGGTTTCTTTTGATTCGGTACTGTTGTTACATCCAATAAAAAACAAGGATGTACAAATAATAAAAAGCATTTTTTTCATGTTGAAATTGTTTTGTTTTAATAAAAAAATAAGACGCCTGCAAAGGATAAGAAAAAGAGGTTTGCTCACAAGGATAAATGTGGTGCGGATAGGTGAAGAAAGATACTATTTTTAAATTGAAAGGCAGAAATATACCTCCGGAGAATATGTGCAATAACACAAACTTAAAATAAAGAAAGCTGCTGATGATTAGCTGGTTTTCTTTTTACAATTTTCATATTCTCTCCTGTAACTTGTATAACGGGTGTTTCGGCATAACGGGAAGCAATAACGATTTCCGTATTTCCAGCATGTTTGTTGAAAAGATCCTTTACCAATTCGGGGCTGTTATTGTTTTTTGAAAGATGCGATAAAACTAAATAACGCAGGGTTGAAGACCTGTGCTGATTAAAAAGATCCAGTGCCTGCACATTGGACAAATGTCCCATGCCATTAGTGATTCGTTGTTTGAGATAATAGGGGTATCCGCCATTCTTCAGCATTTCTTCATCATAATTCGCTTCAAGAAAAGCAGCATGACATTGCTGAAAATGATGAATGAGTTGATCACACGCTATTCCAAGATCAGTAAAGATGCCCACTTTTACGGATGCAGATGCAACAATAAAACTATGCGGATCGGCTGCATCATGTTTTTTCTGAAAAGAAGTAACAGAAAGCCCGCCTATTTGAACAGGTTTGTTAGCATGGAAACGATAAATAAGATCTTTCTCCAGTTTTATTCTTGAGTTGTGGTGTGTTGCTTCAGTAATATAAACAGGCAGTCTGTATTTTTTTGATAATGTTACGATGCCGCTGATATGATCTGTATGTTCATGCGAAATAAAAACTGCTTTCACTTTATCCATGGCCAAACCCAAACGCTTCATGCGTATTTCAGTTTCTCTGCAACTGATACCTGCATCAATTAATACTGCTTCACTATCGTTGCCGATATAATAGCAATTTCCATTGCTGCCTGAATTAAGGGAGGTAAAGTATAAAGACATAGTAGTTGAATCGGCAATTTACATGATCAAATAAAGTGAAGCAAAAAATTATGTGTAATGGTCAGCTCATTCCGGTTTATTCCCCGGTGTTCGACTCTTTTGGTTCCCGTTTACTTCCTGCATATAATTCATATTCAAACAGCCTGCAATCAATGGTACTGTTGTAAAATTCAATACGTCGTTTAGCTTTTAATCCTATTTTCTTTGCCAGCTCGAGATTACCGGTAAATACATAACCGAAATATCCCCTGCATTTTTGTTTCATAAAATCTCCAATACGGCTATAAGTCTCCTGCAGTTCTGTAATACTTCCTAATCGCTCCCCATACTCCGGATTGATCATCATTACACCGGCCACATCTTGAGGAACTTCTGTTAAAGCAAAATCACAAACATCAAACTCAATCAGCTTTTGCACACCGGCAGCAATGGCATTTTTATTAGCATTGTCAATTGCTTTTGCATTATAGTCGGTGGCAATAATGAGAAGTTGGGGTGTATCTATAATCTGTTCTTCAAGCAAAGCATCTTGCTTTAAATAAATGGTTTCATCATAACCCTGTATATGCATGAATGCATAATTGGTTCGGAACAATCCCGGTCTTCTGTTAGTAGCAATCATGGCTGCTTCAATAGCCAATGTGCCTGAACCGCACATAGGATTGATAAAAGCTGAAACCCGATCCCAACCTGTAGCATAAATAGTTGCAGCAGCCAGCCCTTCCAGCATAGGTGCTAATCCTGGAATTTTCCTGTAGCCATGCCGGGCCAATGAATCGCCGGATGTATCAATAAAAATTTCGGCATCTTCATTTTTCCAAAACAGGTGAATAACAGTGCCGGTTAATTCTGATCCTGTTGTTGGTCTTGTTCCCCGTTTATCCCTTAGCCGGTCAACAATGGCATCCTTTACCCGAAGATTGGCAAACATACTGTTATTGATGGTTGGATTGCTGACATTACTTGTAACTGAAAAGTAGCCGGGGTCTGGTAAAATATCTTCCCATGCATGTTTCTTCAATTGGTTATAAATATCATCCGCATCAGTTGCAGTAAACTGCTGCAGGCTGTATAATACCTGGCTTGCACAACGAAGATTAAGATTGAGTTTTATACAATCATTAATAGTGCCTGTGAGTTTTACACCCGTTATAAATGTTTCATCAACTGTAAAGCCTAATTCCTGCACTTCTTTTTCAAGATAGGGAGCAATGCGTTTGTGGCAGGTAATGATAATGCTGGAACTGGATGTAAATAAATTCATAAAGAGATAAAGGTAAAAGCTTCAGCAGAGGAATCAGGAAAAAATATATAATCCGGCAGTTTGATGCCGGGGTCAGGAAGATGTTCCCTTACAGTTCAAAATATAAATGATAGTGGTTACTGCAACGAGGATTGAAAGCTGCTCTGCAATGCGGACATTGATTAGCTGAATTGAAATATTCATTGATCGTTAGTTCATGTTTGCATTGCCCGCAAAGAATAGCTTTGGTATTCCTTTCTTCCTTTTTCCATATCACAGCGTAATGTCCTGCTTCTTCTTCATGACATTCATAACAGGGATAATATTCATTGCAACATTTGAACCGGATGGCAATAATATCAAATATTGAATGATGATGAGTACAGCGGGTATGTTCATCAATCAGCTTTCCTTTTACTTTAATATCCGGAGTTCTGTGTGGCATAAAGAAATGATCTTATGAAATTATTTTTGTTTGATTGATTGTACAATCAAATGTGCATGTTCTCTTGAATTTTCAATAAATAAACGATGCGTATTCATACCACCGCAAATAACGCCGGCGAGATAAATATTTTCCACATTGGTTTCATGTGTTTGATCATTATACATGGGCTTCCTTATTTCATCATCAGTTAATTCAATACCGATGCTGCTTAAGAATTTAAGATTGGGTTGATAACCGGTAGCAGCAATCACCCAATCATTCTCCAGCGTTATCATTCCTTCAGGTGTTTGTATGATTACTTCCTGTTCCTTTATTTCATGAATGGTTGATTCAAAATAAGCGTTGATAGATCCTTCGCTGATGCGGTTCACAATGTCGGGCCGCACCCAGTATTTTACCCGTTCTCCAATTTCTTTTTCACGGATAACCATAGTTACAGTTGCCCCTTTGCGCCATGTTTCCAATGCTGCATCAACTGCTGAATTGTTTGCACCAACTACCAGTACTTTCTGAAATGCATAAAAATGAGGGTCTTTATAATAGTGAGTTACTTTTGGTAATTGTTCACCTTTTACATGCAGCAAATAAGGGATATCATAAAAACCCGATGCAATAATGATGTATTGTGCCGTGTAATGATTCTTTGATGTATTAATCGTAAAGCCTTCTTTCGATTTTTGTATTTGCAGCACTTCTTCAAACAAATGAAGATGGAGCTTGAATGTATCCGTTACTCTCCTGTAATACTCTAAAGCCTCTGCCCTTGTGGGTTTTGGGTTGTTGCTCACAAAAGGAACAGCACCGATCTCCAATCGCTCAGAGGTAGAAAAAAAAGTCATGTTTGCAGGGTAGTGGTAAAGTGAATTCACCAGGCAACCTTTCTCCAAAATGAGATAGGGAATACCTGCTTTCTGTGCTTCAATACCACAAGCCAGGCCAATAGGACC
>JAYUTS010000198.1:0-6587 GCA_043754995.1 Chitinophagaceae bacterium | reverse complement strand
TTTTAATCTGTGCAATCAACTCTTTTACCTGGTCAACCACTACTCCATTGGCTCCTTCCCAACTACGCCATTGCTTTCCGTACACCGGACCAAGTTCCCCGTTTTCATCAGCCCACTCATTCCAGATACCTACTCCGTTTTCTTTTAAATAGGCGATATTGGTTTCGCCTTTTAAAAACCAAAGCAATTCGTGAATAATGCTGCGCAGATGAACTTTTTTTGTGGTGACCATGGGAAATCCTTTGGCCAGATCGAACCGCATCTGGTAACCAAACACACTTTTAGTACCCGTTCCGGTACGATCAGTTTTTTCAACACCCGTATCTAAAATATGCTGCAGTAAAGCATGGTATTGTTGCATGGCTGCAAGTTAATTAAAAGCCAGAAAGAACAAGTTGTAAGATATGAGCTGTGAGCAAGATGTGGAAGAAACTACTTCTTCTTAAAAGATAAATATTTCTGAACCCCGATATACAAGCCGGTGTTATTGCCATTTACTTCGAGCGAACCCAAGCGGCCGTTTACAGAAACGCCTAAACCCAAAGACGCAATAAGCTTTAACCCTTCCTGATTGTTATACCAATTGTTGTTTATTTGATTTGGAGTTGTTTCATTTCTTGTTCTCGAATAAAGTATCGGGAAGGAACCCTGCCCAAAAAGACTCACTACATTTCGCTTACCTAATGGTACATAGTAACGCAAAAAAGGTGCAAGTCCAAGGTCAAGGTTTCTGCCTTCGTATTTATATTTTGTTACAAGAGGGGGGCTGGTTGAATAATCATAACTATAGTTGGTAGAAGAATAATTATTAAAACCAATAATTGCAGATGCACCAACTAAGAAATTGCGTTCAACAAACCAGCCGTAAGAGGGAAGCGCCAGTAAACCATAATCTTTGGAATCATTACTAATATCAAGAATTGTAACCGAATTGATAGGATAGCCTCCTGCAACACCTATCTGTATTCCAATGGCCCGTGAACCACGTTCAAAATAGTTGCGGTAGGAAGGACGTTCTTCTTTTTGTGCAAACAAAGAAGATGAGATGAATAAAAAAAAAAGAAAGAAAAGAATATTGTTTGTAAGTTTCATAAACAGTAAGTTTTGTTAAATACAAACGCAGCAAACAAACTTTTTATTTTGAAGAGGCTAAAAAAATAAAAAGATTTTGATTTAGAGCCTGTTTAAAAATGATTCTGCGAATTTCATATATGGCTAACAGTGGCCAGTGGGGACACCGGCCACTGCCGACGATTACAACCCTCTGCGTTTCATTTCTTTTTTAATCAATGCCAGTTCTCTTCCTGTTTGTCCACTCATGGAACTGTTTTCCTGTGCCCTGCGCATGAGGTAAGGAATAACATCTTCAATAGGACCAAATGGTAAATATTTACTAACGGAGTATCCTTCTTTTGCAAGGTTAAACGTAATATGATCGCTCATACCATATAACTGGCTGAAATGTACATGCGGATGATGATGCGGCAATCCTTTGCTGTGCAGCAATTGAGCTCCAAGCTGATTACTGTTTTCATTATGCGTTGCAATAATGGTTGCAATACGATCAACATGATGTAAACAAAATTCAACGGCGTTATTATAATCTCTGTCGCAACTTTCTTTATCGGGTTGAATGGGTGATGGATACCCCAGTTCCAGTGCCCGTTTACGTTCCTTTTCCATATAAGCGCCACGGACGATTTTTATACCGAGGATAAAATTGCGTTGTTCTGTTGCTTCAAAACAATCATGAATAAATTGATAACGATCGTGCCGGTACATCTGTGCCGTATTATATACAATGGCAGTTGTTTTATTATGCTGATCCATCATGAGCATGGTTAATGCATCAACAGGATCCTGTATCCATGTTTCTTCAGCATCAATTAATACAGCCACTTTTTTTGCCGCAGCAGTTGAACAGATTTTTTCCATCCGGTTACAAACTAACTGCCACTCTGCTCTTTCAGTTGTGCTTAACTGCTCCACAGTTTTTTCATACCGCTTGATCAATGTTCCTTCAGCTTTTTGCATCAGTCCATCCATCTTTTCCAATAAAGCAAAGCGTGCAATGCCTGTAACCTTTACACTCATGAAAGGAATATTGGCCTGTGTTGCTGCGTATTCAATTACTTTAATAAACTCTTCACCGGCGTGATCTTTTTCATCTTCGCCGTAGTCACCACCTTCCACACCATAATCAAGGATCACCTGCACATGAAATTCTTCTAATTTATCCGCCACTTTTGCAGTTTCCAGTAAGGTTTCGCCACCAACAAATTGTTCAAACAAGGTATCCCGGATTAATCCTTTAACAGGCAACCCGGCTTTAATGGCCCATGGTGTTAAACGGGTACCCACTTGTACCAGCCAATTATATCCCATAGAAGAAAAAAGAAACTGTGCTTTTTTTAACTGCTGGTCATTTTTATAAGCAAAGGCATTGGTTGTATTCTCAAATGAAACTTTAGAAGCTTGGTGCATGCAGTCTTAAATTAAGAGGACAAATATAAATGAAAATGTTCCCGGCAATCATTCCTGTTTTCTTGTAAACAAAAGAAGCGAATTAATTGAAATGCCCGGTTGAATAGTAATAAAACTTAACTCTCCTCTGTAAAGGACTTTTACCTGCACATTTAACTTACCCTGTTTAACAGATTGACTTACTATCAGCAAATCATTTACTCCGGCAGGCATTGATTGAAGTTTTACACGAAGTGGTTTTTGTAAAAGAGATTGGACTTCTACAACTTTAGTTCCATTAAAATAAACGGCAATGGAATCATGTTTGGTTGAATCAATAGATGAAAATTCAACAATTACATCGCTGCTGTCAACCTCAAGATCAAAAACTTTTTTTGGCAGTCTTTCATTAACAGGAAGCAGGATGCCGGATTTTTCAAACACCTCAAACAAATCTTTGACATAAACAGAAATTTCATCTGCAGCCATATCCGAAATGGTATCACTTACTTTCGTACAACTCACAAAATTTTCCTGCCCCCCGCGCCAGGCCCAGCCTCCTTCCAATTTCTTAACGGTATCCTTTTGTTTGAAATTGAGTTCTAGTCTTTGAAATGTGTAGCATTCTTTTTCACTCATTGCAACCGAGCGTTGTACTTTTTGCCATTTGAAATGAAATGAATTGTTCGATTTGGAACCCGTCACAAAATAATCGCAACCGAAAATGGTATTTTTTTCCAACCCTCTTGTGTAAAGTAAACCGAACAGACTGCTATCTTCCTGCATGAGCTCCAGCCTAACATTGATGTATTTGCTTCCTTTATCATTCATGTGCAACTTCCCTTCCCATACACCTTGCAGGTTTTGAGCGGAAAGTGGTGAAGCAAACAGGACTGCAGCAAAAAAAAATAACTTTTGCAATTAGTTTTTGTTTGAAGATACTACTGCAGTTGTTTAGCAACTGATTAATAGAATTGAAAAGATAGTAAACTTTAATCCAACCCAAATATTCCTTTATTCAGCACCTGTAAGGTTTGAGTTTTATATGCAGCAGGTACCAGTAAGGACACATTATGCGGGCTGCCACCATAACTCACCATACGAACGGGTATATCAGCAATGCTTTCAAATAATTTATGAAGAATATATTCAGTTTGCCCGATTTCATTGCCCACAATACTTACAATTGCCTGGTCTTTATCCAGTTCAACAGTACCAAATGCTTCCAGCTCCCTGATGATCTCCGGCAGTGAGCTGTTGTTATCAATGGTTAATGAAACAGCCACTTCAGATGTAGTGATCATATCAATAGAAGTGCGGTATTTTTCAAACACTTCAAACACTTTTCTCAAAAAGCCATAAGCCAGTAACATGCGGCTGCTTTTAATTTTAATAGCAGTAATGCCATCTTTAGCTGCAACAGCCTTTACACCAACACTACCTGCTTCTTCGGTAATCAATGTGCCTTTTGCATCGGGCTGCATGGTGTTGAGCAACCTCACCGGAATTTTATAATGCTGTGCCGGCCATATGGATGCAGGATGTAAAATCTTTGCACCAAAATAAGCGAGCTCCGCTGCTTCATCAAAACTCAACTGTTCAATAGCAACTGTTTTCTTTACTATACGTGGATCATTGTTGTGCATGCCGTCAATATCGGTCCAGATTTCACAAACACTTGCATTGATGGCAGCCGCAATTAAAGATGCACTGTAATCGCTTCCTCCACGTTTTAAATTATCAACCTCACCTCTTGCATTGCGGCTAATGTATCCCTGGGTGATAAATATCTTTTTATCCTTATGCTGGTTGAGCAGTTGACTCAACTTTACTTTAATACTCCCGATCTGCGGTTCTTCGTATGTATCAATAGTCATGAAGTCCAATGCCGGCAATAATAAATGATCAATTCCCTTTTCTTCGAGATAACAACTGAACATTTTTGTACTCATCAGTTCACCCTGTGCAAGAATATCTTTATTCAATGCTTCATTAAAGGAGATTTTTAATATGATATTCAGAAATTCAAAATGCTCAGCAATAATGGCCCGGCTTTTATCCTGTGCTTCTTTTGAAGTTAAGAGAATGCTGATGAAGTTTTGATAATGTGCATCCAGTTTGTCAATCTGCTCTTTTGCAGCCGCTTTATCGCCTGTTGCAAGCGATTGACCAATTTCAATCAATGCATTGGTTGTACCACTCAAGGCACTCAGTACAACGATCTTTTGTTCTTCGTCACGTGTAACAAGTTTTGCAACATCATGCATTCTTTCAGGCTTACCTACTGAGGTACCTCCAAACTTCATCACTTTCATCTCTTTACTTTTTTATTTATTTGATTTTATCTTAATTATCGGTTTCCTGTTGTAATTGATCCTGGCCCAGCCAAAGGACACACTTAGCCTGAAGAATTCTCTTCATCATCCCCCGCCATCTTGCAATTGGTGAAACAACTTATCTGGCAGAATTGCTAAAATCAATAAGTCTCGTCTTTAGGAGACACCTGCAACTAAACATTTCCCGGCAATCAATCGTTAATGGATGGCGAAATTAAAGATTGAGATTGAATTTACGTCCTACTTCCGTTAAATCTTCAACCACAGTATGCAGCAAGGGAATACCCTCTTTCATTCGTTGTACTTCAAATTCTCTTTCGGGGTCACCCGGTATCAACACTTTCTCATAACCTTCAATTGGTTTGGCATTCCTGAAGCGTTGAATCCATTGATCCATATCTTTTTTAAACTCTTCAGGTTTACGAAAAGCATCAATACGCATGGCTCCTAAAAAATGGCCCAACCCTTTCCCCGGCTGGTTTTGGGGCATGGGCACATAAGCTGGAAATGGCGGCACCCATGGGCCGTAATTAGCACCGCTCAATACCGCTGAAAAAATATCGACAATTGAACCCAAAGCATAACCTTTATGACTGCCATGTTCCTTATCACTGCCAAGTGGCAATAAGGCTCCTTTATTTTTTAATGCATGTGCATCAGTTGTGGACTTGCCTTCTTCATCCTGTATCCAGCCCATCGGCGCTTCCAGGTTTTTCCGTTGCAATATTTCAAGCTTACCATTGGCTGCAGTGGTTGTTGCCATATCAGCCACAAAAGGCGGTTCGCTTCCTGCAGGAACAGCAACGGCAATTGGATTGGTACCAAGCATCCGTTCATTTGAAAATGTTGGAGCAACCAATGCAGAGGCATTGGTCATGGCCATACCTATCATATCAAATTGCAAAGCCATCATAGCATGATAACCGGCAATACCAAAATGGTTACTGTTCTGCACACTCACCCATCCGCTGCCAACAGCTTTCGCTTTTTCTATAGCAACATTCATTGCAAAAGGTGCAACCACTAAACCCAAACCACTATCGCCGTCAACCACAGCAGTGGAGGGGGTTTCATGAATTATCCGAATGTTGGGTATTGCGTTGATTCGCTTTGCCTGCCACAAACGAACATATCCACTCAACCTCGCCACTCCATGTGAATCAATTCCACGTATATCTGCTGCAAGCAATGCTTTCGTGGCCGTTTCAGCATCTGTTTCACTGCATCCCATGGCAAGAAATACATTCTTTGTAAAAGAAAATAAATGCTGGTAAGAAAACAACTGCTCCATGCGCCAGAATAAAAAGATTATTAGATAAAGCTGACAACTTAAAACTCAGAACTTACAACTCACTAACTTTTTTATGCCTGCGCTGTTGGTCCGCCAAAATTGAGAGGTATCTGCATTTCTTCCAGGTCACGGATGGATCCATTCGCCTGTTCAAAGCGTTGAATATTTTCAGTAAGCGCTTTCAT
This sequence comes from Chitinophagaceae bacterium, assembly GCA_043754995.1. Taxonomy (GTDB): domain Bacteria; phylum Bacteroidota; class Bacteroidia; order Chitinophagales; family Chitinophagaceae; genus Lacibacter. The sequence continues at coordinate 312 of JAYUTS010000198.1, read as the reverse complement.
AAAACGCTTGGCGTGTTGTGGTGTAAAAATGATCCTTGATTTTACCTTGCTCTTGGGAGTGCCGGGCATTACATTCACAAAGTCAATCACAAATTCTGCGTGACTATGTGTTATGATTGCGAGATTGGCATATTCACCTTCAGCTACTTCTTCCGTAATTTCAATATTGAGCTGGTTAGGATTTACTTGTTGCTGTTCGTCCATAAAATATAATTGAGGGACAAATATACAACCCGAGAAGCGGTAATGAGGAGTTAAGGTCTAAAACAAAAAAGCTTCGAAATAACTTCGAAGCTTTTGCGGACCGGACGG
>JAYUTS010000197.1:0-2936 GCA_043754995.1 Chitinophagaceae bacterium | reverse complement strand
GCCATGCAGAAAGATGAAAGGCCATATATCCTGCAAACTCATCAATGGAACTGATCATTGCACCCATTGAACCCCAGCTTCCATCTTTTGTATCATGTAACAATACTTCTTCATTCCATTTTTCATTGAGCCAACGATACCCATGTGCCAGTTTATCGGGCGCCACATCAGCATATTCATAGGTGGTTGTTTTCATACCCAATGGTTCAAGAATGTTTTGTTTGATATAATCCTGGTAACGCATGCCGCTCACTTTGGTAATAATTTTTCCCTGCAATGCAAAACCAAGATTGCTGTATTCATAAGCAATACCCGGTGGATTTGAAAACGAGATCTGCTTGCCAATAAATTCCATCAGGTCTTTATCGGTATCGGCCAATTGCCGGTCGCCCCATGGATTATCTTCCGGGAAACCTGCACTGTGCGTCATTAAATGGCGGATGGTTATATGCGGCGCATCTGCTGTTGGATATTTGATGTTCTTTAATTCAGGAATGTATAAATAAGCAGGATCATCTAGATTCAGTTTGCCTTCGTCACGCAGTTTTAAAATGGCTATGCAGGTAAAACTCTTGCTCATGGATGCAATACGAAACAAAGAAGACGAAGTAGCAGCTATTTTCTTTTCAATATCAGTATAGCCATAACTGTTTTTATAAACGAGTTCACCATCTACTACGATCCCAAATGAAATAGCGGGGAAGTGATTGTCTGTTGCATGTTTTTTATACAGACTGTCGATGACGGCAAATGCAGCTTTCATTTTCTCCAACCGACCAGGATCAGAAAAACTTGCCGGCACATAGGAGCTATCGTACAATAGAGGAACAGCACTTGTTTTGTTAGCTGTTTCATTGCATGCAAGGAGCACAAGCATTACAGCAATGGGTAAAAAAGAAATTCTCATCTTATCAAGCAGTTTAGATAACCAAGATAATATTTATAGTAAGATGATGTTGCTTTGTTTTGAAACAAAATCAAATATTCCTGAATTTCAAAGGGCTTAACTGCATATGCTTCTTAAAAAAATTATTGAAATGAGTTGTTTCGGTAAAGCCCAGTGCATAAGCAATTTCAGAAACATTCCAGGGGCTGTGCTTCAGTAATATTTTTGCTTCCTGCAAAATACGTTCGGCAATGATCTGCGATGTGGTTTTATCGGTTGCTTCTTTTACAGATCTGTTTAAATGGTTGACATGTACATTCAACTGTTTGGCAAAATCAGAAGCTGAACGAAGACCCAATGTTTGATGATTTTCATCGATGGGGAACTGGCGTTCCATCAACTCCATAAACAAAGTGGAAATTCGTTGCGATGCGGAGATCTGCTGCTTATAGCTGATGTCGGAAGTCGGTTGCATCTTCAATGCAAAATGAATGAGTTCTAATACCAATGTTCGCAGTATATCATACTTATGCATATAATCCGAATTCATTTCTTCAAACATCCGTTGAAAAACGGGAGATACTTTTTCTAATTGTTCATTACTCAACTCAAATACACGGTTGCCTGTTGGCTGATAAACCGAATATTGATGCAAATTGCCAAATTGGTGAAAAAACTGCTGATCAAAAATGCAGAATACTCCACCTGTAATTTTATCCAGGTGTTCCCATTTGTAAGGTATCTGCGGGTTGGAAAAAGTAAGTGCCTGTTGTTGTACTTCATAGCATTTATCAGCATAATACACTTTACCGCTACCCAGTGTAATGGTGATCTTATAAAAATCTCTGCGGCTGTAAGGCACAGGCTTGGCAAAACTGCCAACATAGGGATCTAACCGAAACACATTGAAATGCCCGATCTCTTTGTTGAGATTTTCCGGCACCCAATTAAATTTCCGTTTGTAAAACTGCTCTATGCTTTCAACCTGGCGCATCGCCCACAAACTTACAGCTTCCTGTTGCTTATTGGTGCCTGACATAGTTTTTATTGAAAGAGTAGATCAAGCTGGCGTTCCATACAAAAGGTCGGCCGGGGATGCTGGTGCGGATGGCTTTGTTCATAATCGTCTGCATACTCAAAGGGAATTTTTTCCTTGCTAAGGATAAGCTGTGTGTAAAGTAAAAGCCATCCTTCCCATCCTGGCTCAAATAATAAAACTGGGGATTGAACTTTGCATAAAACTTTCCAAATAGTTTAATCTCCGAAAAGTTACTATTGAGTGTAAGAAAATGGGTGTTCTGCACAGAGGTTTTATCTAAGCCATGAGAGTATAAATAATAAACACCTATACTGATGTTTTTTGAAAGAAAATAAGTTGGTGTGATATCTACTGCGGCATACCTGTTTGCCTGGATAACATCGACAGTTGTTCCATTAGTTGTTAGAGGAGTGGTTCTGAATACAAACGAAGGATGAGCTCCAATACTCATTTTGAACTTTTCGCCGGTTAGTACTTTATATCTCCACCAAAAAATAAAACTCCAGGGTTTGCCATTTGTTCCAAAACGAAAAAATGGTTCGAAGGTTAATTTTTTGCCCCCCATATTCAGATCGAACATAACGGCAGGACGGCCCAAAGAAAAGGAAGGAATGAGTGAAATGCCGTTTTGTGTTGCTGTGATGGTGCCGCCAAAATGAGCAATGCGTTGCGTACTGTCTTTTTGCTGGCCTAAAGCGTTAGTGCCTGTTATTAAAATCAGTACAACAGCAAGGCAGTTAAATAAACGGCAGGTAGTAGTTGTATTCATGATCCTTGTTTACAAATGCAAAGCAAGTAAATTCCAAATACTTCTACTAATGGGATTCAAAGGAATGATTACGAATTTCAAACAATTTTAAGGCCGAATGGTTTGAAGAAATGCCGGCCACCTCATTGTTAATGTTGAACCAGCCAGCTCTGCAAAGTCTCCAGACTTCGCAGTTTTATGTTAAAAGTCTTCCAGACTTATGTTATACGATGCTGCTACAGGCTTTATTAGCACAGAAATTC
>JAYUTS010000196.1:0-16600 GCA_043754995.1 Chitinophagaceae bacterium | reverse complement strand
GCATATGAAATACACCCATGCCTCTGTAATCTTTATGTACACAAACCTGGCCCATAACATAATACGAATAAGAGGGTAGTGGTTGTTTGTTATAAAGGATCTTGCTGAATGATTTAAACATCGGCACCAATACGGGAATAAAGTTTTGGCACTCTTTTGTCATCACCAACGCATAAGCAATCACCTTGTCTCCATCTTTTACAATTACACTGGGCGACAGTTCATGCATTTGCTTCAATACATTGAATGAATGTTTTACTGTAACAAACCCTTGTTCTTTTTCTTCTGCAGAATCATTTTGTCCGCTTAAATATAATTGCTGCAGATCAAGGATCTGTTGTAATTCATCAGTTGATGATACAGTAGTAACAGTTAATTGCATAGCACAGTTAGATGTAAAAATTATTTATACTCGCCAAAAACAGCCCTCAACTCATCGGCTATTTCGCCCAAAGTACATTTTTGTTCAACCGCTTCAATAACAGCCGGCATCAGGTTTTCACCACCAGATGCTTTATCATTGATCGATTGCAGGCAATGATCAATTTTTCCAGGGTCACGGTTATTTTTTAAACTATTGAGTTTTTCGGTTTGTATGGCCCTGATACTGTCATCAATTCTAAAGCCCGGCGTAGTATTATCTTCCTCTGTTTTAAATTTATTGACACCCACAATAATTTTTGAACCATTTTCTATATTCCGCTGGTATTCATAAGCACTTCTTGCAATTTCTTCCTGGATAAATCCCTGTTCAATAGCACTCACACTGCCTCCCATTACATCAATGGCTGCAATCAGTTCCCAGGCTTTTTGTTCAATTTCATCCGTGAGTGCTTCTACATAATAACTGCCCGCCAAAGGATCTACAGTATCCGGTACCCCACTTTCAAAGGCCACGATCTGTTGGGTACGTAAGGCAATCCGTGCTGCTTCTTCGGTCGGCAAACTCAAAGCTTCGTCATAACCATTGGTGTGTAAGGACTGGGTTCCTCCTAATACCGCCGCCAATGTTTGAATGGTAACTCTTGAAATATTATTCAAGGGTTGTTGTGCGGTTAATGTACTTCCACCTGTTTGCGTATGAAAGCGAAGCATCATGGATTTTTCATCTTTCGCCCCCAGTTCTTTCATCATCTTTGCCCACATTCTCCTGGCTGCACGAAACTTGGCAGCTTCTTCAAACAAATTATTATGTGCATTAAAAAAGAAGGAGAGGCGTTTGCCAAACACATCAATATCTAATCCTTTTTGTAAGGCTGCTTTCACGTATGCTTTGCCGTTAGCCAATGTAAAAGCAATTTCCTGTACGGCTGTACTGCCAGCTTCACGTATATGATAACCGCTGATGGAGATCGTATTCCATTTAGGCAAATCCTTACTGCACCATTCAAAAATATCTGTGATGATGCGCATGCTGGGTTTAGGTGGATAGATATACGTTCCCCTTGCTGCATATTCTTTTAAAATATCATTTTGAATGGTTCCTGTGATTTTTTTGAGATCAGCACCTTGTTGTTTGGCTAAAGCAACATAAAAGGCGAGAAGTATAAAACCCGTGGCATTGATGGTCATGGAAGTAGAAATATCTTCCAATCGAATATCCTTGAATAATGTTTGAATATCTTCAATACTGTCAATGGCCACACCCACTTTTCCCACTTCTCCTTCACTCAATGCATGATCACTGTCGTAACCAATCTGGGTGGGAAGATCAAACGCAACACTTAAACCCATTACACCCTGGCTCAATAAATAATGGTATCGTTTGTTGCTTTCTTCAGCAGTGGAGAATCCTGCGTACTGGCGCATGGTCCACAATTTACCACGATACATGTCTGGCTGCACACCACGGGTATAGGGAAACTGACCAGGGAGTTCTTCCTGTTGTTTCTCGACTCCGCTCGAATCAACAATGCCGGCACTTCGACTACGCTCAGTGTCAGCAGCGGTATAAAGTGTTTTCACTTCAATACCTGCATCCGTATATCGTTTTTGTTCATCCATAAACAATCATCGTTCTGTTTATAACTTAACCCATCAATAGCTTTGCTTCTTTATTAATCAAAGCAGCAACAATCGGTTGAAGTGATGCATTTTCATCCTGTGATAATAATTCAACAATTTTTTTGCTCAGATCCATTCCATTGGCACTGGCCGGTAACATCGCAGCAAGCTGGTTAATGATAAAGATATTCTGATCTTTTAAATTTTTTATTCCATCCCATGCGGCCGCAGATACATACAACTGCTGACTTACATTGTATTCAAACTCCTGTTTGATGGTTTGAATAATGGACAATTGTAATTGTGTTGCTGAAAGTTCATTAATGCTGAACCTGCCTAATAAGTTCGTCAGCCCCATCCGTTCACATAAAATGGTTAAGCGTTCATAAGCCTGGAGTTGTAAACGGATCATTTCAGGGTTCGATGATTTTGGAGGACTTACAGTTTGCTGAACAATTTGTTCCTGTTGTTGATACTGTTGTTCTTCCATTAATTCTTTTTTGCCTTTATTACGCAGGTAGATAGCCAATATAATAAACGCTAAAGCGCCGATGACAAAAAGATAGATATAAATCGTATCCATAATTCTTGAGTTGCAGCAAAAATAGGTGTTTGCTGCTGAAATGCTGTAAGCAAACAAAGCAGCAATAAAAGCTGATTTGTTTGTAAATTTGTATTCTAAAGATTTGAATCATGGAAACATTAACAGCAGCACCGGTGAGTTTTACTGAAAGCGCTATAACAGAAATAAAACGTTTATATACAGAACAGCCAACAGGTAAATATCTCCGTGTAGGCGCAAAGGGTGGCGGATGTTCCGGTTTAACATATGTACTTGACTTTGATGTAAAGGAAACCAATGATGATTTATTTGCAATTGACGGCATACAATGTATCATGGACAAAGGCCAGGGTATGTACCTGCTTGGAATGGAAATTGATTGGGATAACGGGTTAAATAACCGTGGCTTTACATTCAGCAACCCCAATGCCAGCAAAACATGCGGCTGCGGAACAAGCTTTGCAGTATAGATTTTATTGAAGCAGAAAATATTTTAAACCCCGGGCTACCGGGGTTTTTTAATTTACCCACCCGACGGTATTGTTGCTAACTTTAATAAGTTGTAACATGCACTCAAATAAACGAACATGAAAAAAATCCTCCTCCCTTTTTTGCTGTTTACACTTGGTATCAGCACAACCAATTTTGCACAAAAGAAAAAGCCCGCAGCCGTGTCGGCCATCATGGGTTCGGGAACCGATGATAAAACAAGTAATAACAAAACAGGCGGCAACAAAGAGTTGAGGATCATCTCAGCAGAAAAAGTAATGGAGATGACGATACCGGCGGGGGGTGCTAATGGAGCATCCGTTGTATATCACCCCAAAGAAAAATTGTATTACGCCGCACAGGCAGGAAATAAAGTTTTTCCATTAGTGATCTTTAATAAAGATGGTGAAGTGGTATCACCGGCAGAACAGGAGACAATGATTGATGTAAGAGGTTTGTGGTATAACCCTAAAACAAAAAAAATTGGCGGTAACGGTTATGATGAGTTTGGATGGTTTACTTACGACCTGGATAAAAAAGGTCTGCCTGAAAAAATTGACATTTTTAAAGAAGGCGCCAATCAACCTGAAAAAAACAGCCAGGGTGTATTAAATACAAAAGATGATGAAATATTATTTTTGGATGGATTGAATATCACCTGCTACAATATAAACGGTACAGAGAAAAGAAAGACCATCCAGTTGCATATCGGTTCCATGAATGCAAAAGACGGTGTAACGATTACAAGTACAGATTTTGAAAGCGGTTACAACACCCGTTCCCTCATTTATACTGAAATCAACGGGGCTGAGATCGGGTTACTGAATATTACAAAAAAGCAGGTGGAATTATATGATATCAAAACGGGTTATATGAGCCAGATCATAAAGTTGCCGGTTGATTTTGAACCGGAAACTTATTTTAATTTTTCTTACAGCAATGAAATTTACTGGGTGTTTGACAAAACCAACCGTAAATGGAAAGGGTATAAATAAAACAACAGTAACTCAAAAAAAATCGGTTCACGCCGATTTTTTTTGTTTAAATCATTTCGATAAAATACGTACTCTTTTTAAGCAGTATAAATTAAATAATAAATATTGCTTTGAATTATGATTTTCTATCTCTACTTTACAAACAAACATCTATGACCAAACACTCTGCGTCTAATTTGCTAACCAGCAAATCCATTACGTTAATATTACTACTTACGCTTACTTTTTTATCTTGTTCTAAGGAAGACACATCAAAAGCTGTTCTTAAAAAAGAATTAAAGATCGACGGTAATAATAAGAGAGAATTTTCTTTTGAGATGGATATAAGCAGTAGTATAAACACTCTTAGTAATAATGAAGCGGGTGCTGATCGGATCATTTATAAGTCAGTAGAAGAGAATGGTGTTATTTTGTCAACTCTTCGTGTAACAAATGGAGGTGAAGTAAAATATTCAGAAACCTATCAAATTGACACAACACTCACGAATTACAGGCTTTTGCAAAGTAACCAGGTGAAACAAAAAGCAGAAGCTCTTAATTTTAATCTTGACAGCTCTGCTTATGCATTACTCTCTGCAGGGCTAAACACTTTCATTGATACTTTACTTGCGGGAGACAGTATTTATATTGTGGATGTTCAGGCTGTTTTCTTTCATCATGCAATTATAAATACCAAGCTGCGTGGCATGGGTTCTAATCAATATGAATGTGTACCACATCCAGCTTACATTTTAGGCAGGTCTTTCTTTTATTGTATGGAAGATTTTATTGTTCCCAAAACGATAATCATGGGTGTGTTTAACGCTCATCCTGAATTATTAAATGATACTTCTTACAGTAATTTGTACAATTATGTGGATGGAAGTAGCAGTAGCAGTTTTTCGTATGATAAAATTTACTATTTCAAAACAAATAAGATAGCTTATATACAAACGCTAAATAACATTATCAATAACGGAAATACTCTTGGCAATTGCTCGTGGTGGTGCCCTGTTGGTTGTGGATCGGATTGGGGTTGCTGTGGAAATTATAGCGGTTGTTGTTTGTATTGGAATTTTAATTGCTTGGTACATGATGCATTATGCACTAATTGTTGGCCACCAAAGTATTGTTTTAGAAGATGTATTCCTGATCGGTAAGTATTTTTTATTTCTTATTTATAAAACATGCTATGAAATTTTATAGAATAATGTTTTTTTTAACTGGCATTATATTTCTTTCTGTGGCTGCTTATTACATGACACTTTGGATGATTGTGGCTTGGGATGATAACAAACCATTTGAGCAAATGAAAGTAGAATATAATGCAATGCTCCCACCTGTTTTAAGAAGCGGGTTTGTGTTGGAAATGTTCAACATCTCTCTTCTTTTAATTGCGGCTTTTTTATTTTACAAGTGCATCAAGGCAAATTTTTTAAAGATCATCAGTTGGGTGCTTCTTTCATTAAGCGGGCTGCTTGCCTACTGGAATTTATTTTCATTGATGTAATAAGACGGGTTGTTAAAGGTGACACCTTTTTTGAAAGGTGTCACCTTTAAAAAAAGTACATTACCATAAAAAAACCCTGACAAAAACGTCAGGGTTTACTTTGTATGATAAGCAATCGAACTTAGTTAATGGTATGCCGTGCTTTCGCTAATGTTCTGTCTTTTTCAGGCTCACCTAATGGTTTGTTCTTTGCAAAATCAACCAGGATAGGTGCTGCTACAAAGATAGATGAGTAAGTACCTGTAACAACCCCGATCAACATCGCAAAGGCAAAGCCTCTTGTTACCTCACCACCAAAGATGAAGAGGATGAGCAATGTTAAGAATACAGTGAGTGATGTCATAATGGTACGTGCCAATGTATCATTGATAGCTTTATTAAGGATTGTGCCTTTATCCTGGCCAAACATTTTTCTGCTGTATTCACGCACACGATCAAATACAATAACGGTATCGTTCATGGAGAAACCAATTACCGTTAAGACTGCCGCAATAAAGTGCTGATCAATTTCAAGCGGGAATGGTACAATGTTCTTTAAGAATGAGAACACGATTAACGTTACCAAAACATCATGCAGCAAGGCAACAATGGTGCCTAGTGAATATCTCCAGTCACGGAAACGGATAAAGATGTACAATGTAATGGCTAATAATCCAATGATCAACGCATACAAGGCACCTTTTTTCAAATCATCAGAAATAGTTGGTTGTACGGTTTGTGATCCTTTCTTATATACTTTATCAAACTGCTGATAAGTTGTACCGGCAGGGAGGAATTTATTTAACCCTTCATACAATCTGTATTTAACAACTGAATCAACCTGTAAACCTGGTTCCTCAATCATATAATCAGTCGTGATATTCAACTGTCGTGCTGTTCCTACCGTTTTAATGATCGGGAATTTGCCAAATACTTTATTCAATTCATTGGCAACTTCTTCATTCTTCATCTCCTGGTCAAACTTAATGGTATAACTGCGTCCGCCTCTGAATTCAACACCATAATCAAATCCGTTGATAACGGCTGCAATGCCACCCAGTAATACCACCAATGAAATACCATAAGCCACCTTGCGGTATTCAATGAATTTGTAAGCAGCATGTTTAAAGATGCGGCGGGAAATACCGGTAAAATATTCGAAGTGACGATTTTTATTGGTCCAGAAATCGGTGATCAATCTTGAAACAAGAATACCGCAGAACAAACTCAACAGAATACCAATGATCTGTGTAGTGGCAAATCCTTTTACCGGACCTAAACCAAAATACAACAGGATGATGGCCGTTAATAAAGTTGTTACGTGTGCATCCAGTACAGGTGCCAGTGAACGCCTGTAACCTTCTTCAACAGCTAAAGGGTAACTCTTTCCTTTGGTGAGTTCTTCTTTGATACGTTCAAAAATAATTACGTTGGTATCAACGGCCATACCAATGGTTAGTACCAACCCCGCAATACCTGCAGCAGTTAAAGTAGCGCCCCATGCACTGAGTACACCGACAGTAAATAATAAGTTGAGGATTAAAGCTATGTTGGCAACCCATCCACCGGTATTATAGTAAACCAGCATGAGGATGAAGATGACAATAAATGCAATAAGGAAAGATAAGCTGCCACCTTTAATAGCTTCAGCGCCTAAAGTAGGACCAACAACCTGTTCCTGTACAATTTTAGCAGGGGCGGGGAGTTTACCTGTTCTTAAAATACTGGCCAGATCATTTGCTTCCTGTATGGAAAAGTTACCGCTGATTTGAGAATTACCGCCGGCAATAGGACCGGTTGTTACACCAGGCGCTGAATAGATATAATTATCAAGTGCAATGGCAATTGCATATTTCTTGTTGAAAGCAGCTCCCGTCATCTCCTCCCAAATTTTAGCGCCCTTTGCATTCATGGTCATATTCACCAAAATCTCATTGTTGCGCTGGTTGAAATCCTGGTTGGCATCGGTAATAAATTCACCTGTTAACTTTGGCCCTTCCACACCGGGTATTGTTTTGATGACATATACTTCCAGTAAACTTTCACCTCTTTTATTTTTTCCGGTAGGTTTTGCACCATACAAAAAACGCATGGTTGAAGGAATAGAAGCCTTCACCACATCCAGATTTAAATATCTTGAAAATATAGCTGTATCTGAAATGCGAATCAATCCAATCGTAGCCAGGCTGAAACCCTGCGCAGGGCCTTCGGGCTGTTGTAATAAAAGTGATGTTACCGGTTGATCATTTGAAGCAGCAGGATTGATTGAGTCTGTTTTTGCAATACTGTTTGAATCTTTTTTAGTTGTATCAGTAACTGCACCACTGAGGTATGCTTTTACTTTCTCATCCATTTGTGCTTTACTCTGTAAAACTTCAGGATCGTCGCTGCGGTAGGTTTCCCAGAATTCAAGATTGGCAGTTGCCTGTAAGAATTTACGTACACGCTCCGGATCATCTACACCGGCTAATTCAACAGTAATGATTCCATTATTCTGATCATAACTGATATTGGGTTGAGCAACACCAAACTGATCGATCCTTGCACTTAAACGATCATACGTTCTTTTAACCGCATCTCTTGCTTCTACACGAATAGCATCAATAACGGCACTGTTGGCTGCATCGATCTTAATATTTTTATTTTTTCCGCCTGCAAATAATGCAGCCATCCTTCCACCGTTTGAAACTTCGTTATAAGCTTCTGCAAACAAGGTTACAAAATCGGCATCACTGGTTGCTTTCTTTTGAATGGCGTTGTCCAATGCTTTGTTGAGAACAGGATCTTTCGGATTATTACTCATTGAGCGGATCAATCCATCCAAACCTACTTCTAATGTTACGTTCATACCACCCTGCAGATCTAAACCGAGGTTCAGTTCCTGCTCAATTGCTTTTTTATAAGTCAACCTGGGATACAAAACGGGAACATGGAGTAGTTCTTTTTCTTTTAAGCTGTCAACATAGCGACGGTAAAGAGCATTTTTTGCTGAATCTTTTGTTGCTTGAGAAGCATTGCCGAAATTGTTATTTACATATTTCGTTGCTCTTGCTTTTTGCTTGCTTTCAAAATTGTTGACAATCCATGTAAAACTCAATTGCCAAACGGAGATCAGGATGAGCATGATCGCAAAAAACCTAACCAAACCTTTCAGTGCCATAATAGAATATTAATTTGGGTTCTTTTTTAAGGAGGGCAAAGATAGGGGTTTCGATTTGAAAGAGAACAGCCGTCAAACGACTGTTTTACGCCGTTTAAGGCTTTTGGGAGTAAGTTTTTATATCTTATTTTTGGGCATGTTCAAAACGGTACAGATTTTTTGTTTTGCTTTGATCCTTTTCTCTCTTCTTGATGCCTGTAAAACGGTAAAACCGGTGGTTTCAACAGAAAATTTTCTTGAAAGCCTGATGGCTGCCAATCCTGCAGCGTTTGAGCAGGTATTGAAAAACAGGGATTCTATGCGGGTGCAGATCATTTATACAAGGATTGACAGGGATAAGAGGAACCGTCCGCATTTTACCGATTATTACTTCAATGTAAAAAAAGAGCCCTATTTCTACCCCGCTTCTACAGTGAAATTTCCTGTTGCCCTTCTTGCGCTTGAAAAACTAAACAAGCTGGGCATTCCCCGAAACACGACCATGATTACTGAAAAAAATTATGGCGGACAAACCGTGGTTTATAATGATCCCACCACTGTTGATGGCCGACCAACAGTTGAACATTATATCAAAAAAATATTAACGGTAAGTGATAATGACGCCAATAACAGATTATATGAGTTTCTCGGACAACAATACATTCATGATGAGTTGAGCCGTAAAGGATATCCTGAAACGCAGATCATCCGGCGATTATCCATTTCAATGACCGAAGACCAGCATCGCACAACCAACCCCATCAGTTTCAGGGATACAGCAGGGAAGATCATTTTTGAACAGCCGCAACTGAGCAGCACATATCCATACATTGTAAGAAACGATTGGGTAGGTAAGGGGTTTATGAATGATGCAAATGCGTTAGTGAATGAACCCATGGACTTCAGCCGGAAGAACCGGATTTATTTAACGGATCTGCACCAGGTATTGAGAAGTGTGATTTTTCCTGCAACTGTTTCAAAAGAACAACGTTTCAATTTAACCGAAGATGATTACCGGTTTTTGTATCAATACATGAGTCAATTGCCAGGCGAAACAACTTTTCCAGAGTATGATGCCAAAGAGTTTTACGATTCTTATTGCAAGTTCCTGATGTTTGGCACTCAAAAAAATAAAGCATTACCCAAACATATCCGCATCTTTAATAAGCCCGGATGGTCCTATGGGTTTTTAACCGACGTGGCTTATATCGTGGATTTTGAAAAGAACATTGAGTTTATGCTCAGCGCTACTGTTTATGCTAATGCAGATGGTATATTGAACGATGACAAATATGATTATGATAAAATTGGCTTACCCTTTCTTGAACAACTTGGACAAACCATTTATCATTACGAAGTAAAACGGGAACGTAAACATCAACCCGATCTTTCAAAGTTTAAAGTGAAGTATGACAAATAAAAGGTGCCTGAGGTATGCCATACCTTTTAGCAGGGTTACAAATTTATCAAGAGTCTGGAGGTATGGCATACCTGTCTTATTATTCTTCATTTCTGCTTGCAAAAAAAAAGATATGGTGCGAAGCACTGGCGCAAATATGATGGTAATCAATGCATCACCGAATGCTGGAAAAATTGATCTGCTGCAGAATTTAAAATCAATTGGCGGAGTACAGTTTGATTATTTGAAAGGCATGAATGTTTCTGCTGCTTATTATACTATTGACAGTGGGTTTAACAATTACAAGATCAAAAAAGGTGATGTTGAGTTTGCAAATTTGTTATTGAGCAATACAACCAATAATATTTCTTTGTGGGTTTATGATTCTTTATCAGCGCCAACTATTAAATATCTGTTGCTGAATGACAACCTGGATACGCCGGGAAGAGCAAAGGCAAAAGTGCGTTATCTCTTTTTATCGCCTGATATGGATACGGTAAATGTTACAAGAGCTGATACTGTTTCTCTTTATAGCAATGCATCTTATTACAAAACGCAACTACAAGTTGATAATGGTGGTTTGGTTGCTTTTGTTCCTGTTGATACGGGTAATGCTGTAATTAAGTTTGTTCCCATCAATACAACAACAGCTATTAAAACATACCAGCATTATTTCAGCAGCAATGCTGTGTACACATTTGTTATCAAAGGTTATCGAAACAGGGCGGGGGCAGATTCCCTCTCACTTTCTATAATTAAACACAACTAACAGGCAATAGTTTCAGTTGCATTAATTTGCGCCCTGTTTGAAAAGTTGAACCCAAATTTTGCAGTAGCAAAATTTCTGCGAAGCAGTGACGAAAAATTGGGAGAAACCCAATTTTTGTCAGGGTTAACCCCGACAAAAATTGTTTCGTCGGCCCTTCGGGCAGATTTTGCAGTGGGCTGCAAAATCTGGGTTGAATACAATTCAACCAATCAATTAATAATTATCAACAGATTCTGCAAATACATAAAAAAATACAAACGTAAACATGCAACTATCTTCTCTTTTAGACAGGTTTAACGAACCCGAAACATTGAAAATGGCCAAGCTCGGCCGTGAACTACGGGCAAAAGGTGTGGATGTCATTGACCTGAGTTTAGGTGAACCGGATTTTGATACACCGCAACATATTAAAGACGCTGCAAAAAAAGCAATTGATGACAACTACAGTCATTATACACCTGTTGCAGGTTATCTTGATCTGCGTGAAGCTGTTTGTACAAAACTAAAACGTGATAACAATCTTGATTATAAACCGGAGAACATTGTTGTATCAACCGGTGCCAAGCAAAGCCTGGCAAATATTATGCTTGCATTGGTTGATGTGGGCGATGAAGTAATTATTCCTGCTCCATTCTGGGTAACTTATTCTGAACTGGTAAAAATTGCCGGTGGTATTCCTGTGATCCTTACCACTAAAATGGAAAACAACTATAAGATCACGGCTGCTGAACTGGAAAATGCAATTACTTCTAAAACGAATGTGTTTTTGTTTTCATCGCCATGCAATCCTTCAGGATCTGTTTATGAAAAAGAAGAATTAAAAAATCTTGCAGGCGTGTTTGCAAAACATCCTGAGATCAGTATTATATCAGATGAGATTTATGAGTACATCAATTTTGTTGGCAAGCATGAAAGCATTGCACAGTTTGATGAGATCAAAGAACAGGTGATCATTGTAAATGGTTTGAGTAAAGGGTTTGCCATGACGGGTTACCGCCTGGGTTATATTGCTGCCAATACAACGGTTGCCAAAGCATGTGAAAAAATCCAGGGACAGTTTACAAGCGGCGCCAATTCTGTAACACAACGGGCAGCCATTGTTGCGTTAACCACCGATCTGAAACCTTCGCTTGAAATGACCAACGAATTTGAACGCCGTAAACAACGGGTAAAAGAATTGATTGCTGAAATTCCTGATTGGACTTATGCTGAACCTGACGGAGCATTTTATGTATTTCCACAGGTGAGTGCTTATTTCGGCAAATCAAACGGAGCTGAAAAAATTGAAAATGCAGATGATCTTTGTATGTACTTATTGAATACGGCTCATGTATCAACCGTTACAGGCCGTGCATTCGGCACACCCGATTGTATCCGTTTATCATTCGCCAACAGTTTGGAAAAAATTGAAGAAGCGTATAAAAGAATCAAGAAAGCATTAGCTGATTTGAAATAAAAAAAATCCCGCTTTAAAGCGGGATTTTTTTATTTCTTCTTTGCAGCTTTCTTCGGCGCTGCTTTCTTTTTAGTTGCTGATTTTTTTGCTGCTGCTTTTGTTTTTTTATCAAATGCACCGGGCAATTGTGCTACAATCATTTTCTTTACTTCTTCAACAGGCATCATAGCCACTTCATCCGTTGTGTATTTTTCACCATCTGCTTTCTTATCGATCTTCAGCATCTTTTTACCAAAGCGGATGAAAGGTCCCCAACGGCCATTTTCAACGGCAATGTTTTCATCGGGCCAGCGAACAATAAAACGATTTGCCTCCTTCGCCACTTTTGCTTCAATCAGTTCGTTGATCTCTGATGCAGAGAGATTATCAAAATCATAACGCTTGGGAACATTGATGTATAAGCCATCCCATTTAATAAAAGGCCCAAAGCGTCCTTTCCCTTTGGTAACAGGTTTCTCCTCAAAGAATGCAACAGGCGCATCAGCGGTTTGTTTTTCTTTAATCAGTTCAATAGCTCTGTCAAAACTAACTTCCATAGGGTCTTCACCTTTAGGAATGGAAATAAACTGCTCGCCCAGTTTTACATAAGGTCCAAAGCGTCCAACATTCACACTTACTTCCTGGTCTTCATGATTACCCAATGTTCTTGGAAGTTGAAATAATTTTTCTGCATCTTCCAAACTAATTGTTTCAATACTCTGATCTTTCCGTAAGGCTGCAAAACGGGGTTTCTCTTCATCATTCACATCACCGATCTGGATCATTGGTCCATAACGTCCCATTCTTGCAACAATCTTTTTTCCACTTGCTTCATCAACACCCAGTTCACGTTCACCTTTTATGCGTTCTGCATTTTCAATGGTATTGTCAACATCTTTTTTAAAAGGGCTGTAAAATTCTTCCAGCATTTGATTCCATTTCAGTTTGCCTTCAGCCACATCATCAAATTCACCTTCTATATAGGCAGTGAAACCATAATCCATGATTTTTTCAAAATGCTGTTTCAAAAAATCGGTAACCACCAAACCCAAATCACTCGGAAACAATTTCGATTTTTCTGCACCGGTGTTTTCCTGTTCCATGCCTTGCGTAACATGATCATCTTTTAATTGCAATACACGGAAATCTCTGCGCACACCTTCTTTATCTCTTTTTTCTACATATCCTCTTTTTAAAATTGTAGAAATAGTAGGAGCGTAGGTAGAAGGACGACCAATACCCAACTCTTCTAATTTTTTTACAAGCGATGCTTCTGTATATCGTGGTGCTGGTCGTGTAAAACGTTCTACTGCATTCATTTCTTTGAATGGTAATTGCTGACCAATTATTAATGGTGGTAACATGCCTTCTTCTCCCGAAGCTGTTGAAGGGCCATCGTCATTGATGTCATCATCATCTTTGTCTTCCCGATATACTTTTAAGAATCCTTCAAACTTCAACACCTCACCTTCAGCTTTTAATTCTTCGTTGTTTGTTGAGATGGAAATATTTGCTGTTGTACGCTCCAGTTCTGCATCTGCCATTTGGCTGGCCATTGTACGTTTCCAGATGAGTTCATACAATCGTTTCAGATCAGGATCATCCACCGTTGTATTTTCCATATATGTAGGGCGGATGGCTTCGTGTGCTTCCTGTGCGCTTTCATTTTTATTTTTGAATTTTCTGAACTGGTGATAACGATCGCCATACATGCCTTTTATTGTACGTGTTAAATCGCCCAATGCTGTATCACTTAAACTCACACTATCGGTACGCATATAAGTGATTTGACCACTTTCATATAATTTCTGGGCCAGTTGCATGGTACGGCTAACGGAGTAACCAATCTTTCGACTTGCTTCCTGTTGCAATGTGGAAGTTGTAAATGGGGGAGCAGGTGATTTTTTTCCCGGACGAACTTGTATATCTCTTACTGTATAAGTAGCACCAATACAAGTGTTGAGAAATTTTTCTGCATCGTCAGTTGTATTTTGTTTTTTGCCCTCTGCTTTGAAAGTTACATTTCTTTCGCTGAGATCTTTGGCAGTAAATAATGCTTCAACTTTAAAAGAAGAAGTGCTGGCGAAAGCATTGATCTCTCTTTCACGTTCAGCAATCAATCTTACAGCAACACTTTGCACACGGCCTGCACTTAAATTATTACGCATGCTCATCTTGCGCCAAAGCACAGGACTTAATTCAAAACCAACAATCCTGTCAAGAATTCTCCTGGCTTGCTGTGCATGCACCAGGTTCATATCCACGGTACGTGGATTTTCAACTGCTTTCAGTAACGCAGGTTTGGTAATTTCATGAAACACGATGCGTTTGGTTGTAGCAGGATCAAGACCCAATACCTCGCACAAATGCCAACTGATAGCTTCACCTTCACGGTCCTCATCCGTTGCCAGCCATACATTCTCACTTTTTTTAGCCAGCGATTTTAAATCTCTTACCACCTTTTCTTTGTCGGCAGGAACAATATAGCGGGGTTCAAAATGATTGTTCACATCAATGCCCATGGCATCTTTTTCCAGGTCACGGATATGGCCATAGCAACTCTTTACCTCAAAATCTTTTCCAAGTATTTTTTCGATGGTTTTTGCTTTCGCAGGGCTCTCTACTATGAGTAAATTCTTAGCCATATGTTGATTAAACTTGCCGGTTTTTTAGAGGACATCGGCAGCACAATATTATAAAATGATTGATAAATGGAAGAAATACTGTTTTTAGCTGTTGATTAAAGTGCTTTAAAATCAGTTTGTAGTTTGTAGTTTTTAGTTCAATCTAAAGTATATAAAAGCAGAAGGTATTGCAGGTTTTCAATTTATTTGCTATGGCAGAATCATCATACCAATGACCAAAAACTGGTTTTTTTGGACCTGGGTCAACTGCTACCCATTACAATAAATAACAGAACCATGCTCCTAGAAGATATAAAGTTTTACGGATATTTGGAAATAGGAGTACTATTTTTTAGAATAAGAATTTAATAAAAATGCGGCCAATAGTTTTTTTGATTTATTCTATGTCAATTCAGTTTCTGTTGGTAGAAACAACTTGTGCACAACTTAAAAACAACAGTGTGCTGAAAATTAACAGTAGAATAGCACCAGTTTATATTAATCAATCGATTAATGATTTCTCAATGATTGATAGTTTAATTTCTACAAAAAAAATTGTTATACTGAGTGAGGATACTCACGGGGATGGCGCAACTGAAAATTTGCGTACTGAAGTAATAAAATATTTAATAGCAAAAAAAGGGTTTAAAGTGCTCATTACGGAGTCCTCATTACATGAAACGTACTTTCTTAATTCCGCTATTTCTGACAATGTGCCGATTGAACAATTTATTGATAATATACATAATGGTTATTTTACCAGAAAACCGGTTGTTGACTTGTTGAGATTTATTAAAGACTCGGTTAAAGAAAAATCATTTTTTATCAATGGACTAGATATAGAAATACAAGGAGGCGCTTCGTGGGAAAAATTAATTAAAGAGGCAGAAATGTATCCGGAGGTGTTGGAATTCATAAGTAAGAATAAAAAAGTATGGGGCGAATTTCGTGAACGGTTGATTCATGGATTTGGGATAGGAATAAATAATAATATAGCATTAAGAACATACGACATAATTAAAACGTGTGTCTATGTAATACGCACTTCTATAAAAAATAAACCGGCACCTGAGAACGTATTTAAAGATAAAATTTGGGAGAATTTATTAAGCTATTCCCACTGGACTTTAGTGCGACCTTATGTAGCAGGACGAAATAACAGTTATGATGCAAAGGAAGTCAGTTTGTTTCGTTCTATGCGGGACAGTTTAATGTTTGAAAACTTTAAATGGCTTAAGCAGAATATTATTAAAGATCAAAAAACAATAGTTGTCGTTTCTGCATATCATTCTCAAAAGAACTTTAAAAGTGAAGCTGGATTTGCAAAATATATGAGCCCTAGTTCTATGACATTCGGAGAGTATTTAAACAAGTCTGAATTTAAAGAGCAAACAGCGACGTTTGCCTTCATTGCCAGTATAGGGCAACGGGGAGCTGAATACACTCAGATTGTATGCCTTCCAAAAATGATCCCTAAAAGTTTAGAGCATTTTTTGTTTAATCGTAATATAAGCCATGCTTTTGTAAACCTTAAGGATCTTGATTTTTCGTTTTATATGGCACCGCTTCATTATAGTTCCTACATAAAAGCTAATTGGAGTAAAATTTTTGATGGGGTTTTTTATAACAGAGCTATGTATCCGAATTATAGGTATAAATAACCTTGTATTAGTTTCTTCGGCCTTGCTGGCATATTACCAAAAAATCACGCCGAGG
>JAYUTS010000195.1:0-16632 GCA_043754995.1 Chitinophagaceae bacterium | reverse complement strand
AGATCCATTCTTTTTTTGTTGTAATGATCCTGATATACTCCCGCTGGCTTTCAATATAAATGATTTCTGCAAACAAAATTTTCACCTTCTTTTTCTGTATCGTTAAGAACAGGTAATCTTTCATTTCACTGTTTTCAGCCGGATGTTGTTTTTCTGTTCCTGCATCTGAAGCCTTACTGTAAACAGGCTGCGCTGTTTTTACTTTATTTACTGCAATTAAAAAGCGTTCAAACTCAAATGGTTTTAACAGGTAGTCGGTTACGTTTAAATTAAATCCTTCCACGGCATATTGATGATAAGCTGTTGTAATAATTACAGCAGGCGGATGCGTCAACGTTTTTAAAAAAGTCATCCCTTTCAGTTTCGGCAGATGAATGTCTAAAAAAATCAGATCGGTGCTGTTGTTCCGCAGGAAATCTGTTGCCAGGATGGCATCTTTAAATGTTCCCTGTAATTCAAGGAAGGGCACTTGTACAATATAATCGGCCAGCACTTTTACGGCCAGCGGTTCATCTTCTACAATAATGCATTTGATGTTAGACATGGCTTGCAAGATTAATGTGCAAAACAGAAGTGAAAACCCCATCACCCTGTTGAACAGTTAATTGATAATCTGTATAAAGTAATTCCAGTTGACGCCTTAAATTCGAAAGACCAATATTTTCTTTCGCCTTTCCTTCTTCAACAGATGCTTCAGAAGAATTTTTTATAATAAAAGAAAGCTGCCGTTGTTTCACCGACAGATGAATATCTACAAAAGGATGATTTCTTGTTTCAGAAACACCATGCTTGAATGCATTCTCCACTAAGGGAATCAACAGTAATGGCGGCAGGGCCTGTTTCATGTCTTCAATGCTATGGTTAAAGTTGATGCGCAGAGAATCATCATAACGCAATTGTTCCAACGCAATATAATCGCTGATGATTTTCAGTTCCTGTTCAATAGCAATATAGGCGCCGCCTGTTTCGTACAACATAAACCTCAAAATTTTCGACAAACGTAAAATTGATTCAGGTGCCAGGTCGCTTTTATCTCTTGCCAGTGAATAAATATTATTGAGCGTGTTAAATAAAAAATGCGGGTTGGTTTGCGACTTGAGATAGTTCAATTCTGCCTGTTGTTTTTCAATTCGCAATTGTTGAGTGGCCTGTTTTAATTTGATATAATGATAAATATGCCGGATGATTCCAAAAAAGAAAATAGAAGCAGCACTATATCCCATAAAAAAACTTTCGCCCTCCATTGGCTTAAATGCCATTAAGTCAAAATAAATTCCGATGTGAATACCCATATTCCTCCAGCCATACAAGCCAAACGAATAGAACAGTAAATGAAGCCAGATAAAAAGCAACCCGATCAGAATTCTTTTGAAACTTAATTTTATAAAAGGGATGGTATATTCAAAAAGTATAAAGTTCAGCGGTACAAGAAAAAGGATCAGCCAGATATGATTCACGACCCTTTTTGGAAAGGTTTCAGGTGTATCTATTAAGCTGCCAATGAGGTTTAGTATTAGAAAAGAAACTGCAAGCCTTATGTATAGCTTCAACTTTACCCTGTCAATAAATATCTTCATGCCTGCTGTTTAAGGTTTAAAAATCGTCAAATCTTTCCATTTATAACTTATTGTCTATAGAATTGGCATTGCAGTAAACCAATAACAGGAAAAAGTCAATCAGGTTCGTGAATGGTGAGTGGAAAATAGAAGTACTTCACTGAAAGTAAGTTCCTAATGACATCCTACATTAGTAAAACTACAGCTGCAGGCATACACTATTGACGATTCATTACTCACCATTCACCAGATGATTGGCATTACTACGTTGTTTGTTTACCATAATCCGTTGTTTATTGACTGAAGCTTTCCCTGCTCTCTTTAATCAGGTATTCTTGTATAACAATACTTAAGTTATCATCATGAAAAATTCAATCAAAAAGACTGCAAGGATAGGCGGAGTTCTATACCTGATTATGATAATTGCAGGTGGGTTTGCTGAAGCATTTGTTCGGGAAGGACTAACCGTGTCAGGTGATGCAGTAGCAACTGCTCACAATATCCTGGCTTCCGAACAGATGTATCGTTTTGGTTTTGTCGCTGACCTTGTCGTTATTATCTGTGGCACTTTTTTGTCACTCATTTTCTATATCCTGTTTAAGCCAGTGAGCAGGAACCTTTCTTTACTTGCCTTAATATTCTCCATCGTAGCCACTGTAGTTATGGCTATCAACTTACTCAATCAACTTGCACCTTTATTGCTCTTGCATAATACCGGTTATCTAAAAACATTTACAATTGAGCAGTTGCAGACACTTTCACTATTTTTTCTCAATCTGCAATCACAAGGCTATGGCATCAGCCTTTTATTATTCGCCTTTTATTTCCCAATTATTGGATGGCTTGTTTATAAGTCAAATTTTCTTCCCCGAATTCTCGGCGTTATTTACACCATGGCAGGTTTAGGTTATTTAATCAATAGCCTTACGATGTTTCTTTCTCCTCACATAGCTGCAAATTTTTTCCCCTATATTTTACTTCCCGCCTTTATCGGAGAAGTTTCGATGTGTCTATGGCTCATTGTGAAAGGCGTAAACGTAACGAGGTGGGAAGAAAAAGCAACGCACCTGGCGAATTAGTGGAATGTAACAGAAAAATCAATAATTCGATTTTAAGATATCAATACTAAATCAAAACAATTATTATGAAACAGACAATTCTTTCGATCCTGATTATGCTTACTGAAATAGGTGCAGCGGCTCAAAATTATGAAGCAGCCAACTGGAAAGTATGGTTGTTAGATAATCCGCAACAAATAACCATTGTTGCTCCTCCGGATGCTGCTCAAACAAAAACTGAATTGCAATTAATCAAACAGCAAATGAATAAGCTTTCAGAAAAAAAATTAGCAGCATTGAAATACTGGGATGCAGGTGCCCCCTCTTACCGATGGAACCAGATTGCACCAAAACTGATTGACCAAAAGCCTGAAATATTACTTCGTATTCCAACTGCCTGGATGAACCTGGCAATTTATGATGCAACCATTTTAGCCTGGAAAGAAAAAATAAAATATAAAAGGAAACGTCCCGGCGTTGCAGATCCTTCATTAAAAACTGTCATCAATGCACCACTGACTTATTCCTATCCATGTGAACATACAGTAACAGCAGCAGCAGCCGCAACAATGCTGGCTTATTTTTTTCCTGAAAAAGCCGATTCCATTTTGCAACTTGCTCATGCCGCTTCGCAATCACGTATTGATGCTGGCTTGCAATTTCCCAGTGATGCGGATGCCGGTTGGAAATTAGGAGAGCAGGTAGCCAAACTGATTATTGAAAAAGCAAAGCAGGATGGTTCTGCAAAAGAATGGGATGGCAACATGAATAAAGACCCCAAAAAGTGGACCGGCACTTATCCAATGGGTATTACCCTTGCAACATTTTCACCTATTGTACTGCGTTCACCTGATCAGTTCAGACCTGCAGCTCCACCTGATTTTGAAAAGGAGATGAAAGATTTAAAAGAATTCAAACAAACATTTAGATCCCGTTCCCTTGCTTTTTACTGGGCCAACAATGGAGGATTTGATTTCTGGTCGAATGAAGCTGCACAAAAAATGTTTGAATACCGGATGATGGATGATGCGCCTACTGCTGCACGTATATATGCTGTATTGCATATTGCTTATCATGATGCAGCCATTGCCATCTTTGATGCTAAATACACGTATTGGGGAATCAGGCCATCGCAATACGACAGTATATATAAACCATTGATAGCAACGCCTCCATTTCCCGGTTATCCATCGGGCCATGCCTTAGGCGCAGGTGCTACAAGCACTGTGATGGGATATTTTTTTCCCGCAGATGCAAACTATTTTCAACGATTGGCACAGGATTGTGCAGATTCCAGGTTTTATGCAGGCATTCATTTTAAAACAGACAATGAAACAGGGCTGCGGATGGGTAAGGATATAGGGAAATATATTGTTGAAGCGTGGATGAAGAAATAAAAACAAACAATAACCTTAAATCAATCATCATTTTGTTTCAGCAATGTCCTGTAAAAAAGGGCATTGCTTTTTTTATTTCAGTATCGCCAATTACTAATATCCGTTTCGTGTCTTCAGGGACCAGGATAGAAATGATTCATTAAAATGATAAGGGCATTGGAAACTTACTGAAATATTATATCAGGTAAAATTATAGCATCAGGTCAAGAGAATTGAGAGGCTTTATGTAAAAAATGATTCGTGAAGAAAGGAGCAACAGGGTTAGTATGTCGAATTGCATGTATGTGTCCAAAGAAGTAGAGAGTGCCCCGGAAGCGTTGGAAAAAGGCAGGTTCTTTTGCAAGGTTGGCTTTTGTGTGTAGGCTTTGTGTGCCTTGCAAAAGAGCCTGACTTGGTGCGTTGGATTTTGATGATTTTAAGTATCTTTGAAATCTCACCCAAAAAGATGATTACAAAAGAGCAAATTAAAAATACTGGTGCAACGTTCACCCCTTCAATGCTTGCTGATTTTTTGGCAAGCAAAATTGCTGTTTATATGAATAAGGGTAAACAAAGAGTGCTTGACCCAGCTTGTGGAGAAGGTGAATTGCTATTATCTATTGGTCAAAAATTGTCAGAGTTAAAAACTGATTTTGAAATAGTCGGGTATGATTCTAATTCTCAATATTTAAAACTCGCAAATAAACGGATGATTTCATTTGGTTTGAAAAATATAAATTTAGTGCAAGATGATTTTCTTCAGTCAATTGACCTGACTCAAGAGCAACTTCTATTTAATTTTAATTCTACAATACAATCTTCATTAAATAATTCTTTTGATATTGTCATTGCCAATCCACCGTATGTCCGAACCCAAATACTTGGAACGGAACAAGCACAGGAACTTGCTCGAAAATTTAACTTAAAGGGAAGGGTTGATTTGTATTATCCTTTCTTGATTGCTATGACAGAAAGCTTGAAAGACGGAGGAATATTAGGTGTAATTACTTCTAACCGATATCTGTCAACAAAAGGCGGCGAAAGCATCCGAAAATACTTGTCCGAGAATTATGAAATTTTGGAATTAATTGATTTAGGAGATACCAAATTATTTGATGCCGCAGTTTTGCCTGCTATATTCCTTGGAAGAAAACGTAAGCCAAAAAAATCCTCACCTGCAAATTTCATTAAAGTATATGAGGAATTAAATGGGTATAGCGGGGAATTGATTCCTGTAGAATCTATTTACGAAGTGCTTAACAGTAAACAATCGGGTTACTTTTCTGCGAAAGGGAAGCGATATAAAAAATCTTCAGGTACTCTAAAATATAAAATTGGTTCTGGTACTTGTTGGGAAATGTTGTCTAATAATGAATCGAGGTGGGTTTCAAAAATAGATTCTGCTGCAAAAAATCGTGTACAGGATTTCTTTAAGGTAAAAGTAGGCATCAAATCAACTGCTGATAAAGTATTCATTAGTGATAAATGGGAAGAGCTCAAAGCCGATATGCCAGAAGATGAACTGCTGAAAGATTTAATTTCACAAGAAAATGTTGAGCCGTGGAATGCAACTGATAATTTTAAACTGAAGGTTCTTTATCCGCATATTTCGATTAATGGGGAGAAGAAAACTGTTGATATTGAGAAATATCCAAAGGCAAAGAAATATTTTTCGCAACACGAAGAAAAATTAAAGTCGCGACAATATTTGATTGAAGCAGGAAGACAATGGTTTGAATTATGGGTTCCTCACCGACCTGACCAATGGCAATACCCAAAACTTGTCTTTCCTGATATTAGCATAGTCCCTCGCTTTTATTTTGATAGGGGTGGAAAAATAGTAAATGGAAACTGCTACTGGATTGTTGCTACAGATAAAGATGACGTTGAAAAGTTACTTTTAATTCAGGGGATTTCCAATTCAAAATTAATGACCAAGTATCATGATTTGGTATTCAATAATAAATTATACTCTGGCAGAAGAAGATATTTCACCCAATATGTCGAAAGGTATCCATTACCCGACCATAATTCGGTGGAGGCGAAAGAAATTATCTCAATTGTAAAAGAACTAAATCAATCGAATAACAAGACAGAAATTACAGAATTGGAAAATAGGCTAGAAATAATAATTGCCAAATCCTTTGGCGTTGAACCTGTTTTTAATCTGGATTAAAAACAGACTTTCCGTAATACTTTTCAAAGAAACTCATTGGAATCGTTCTCTGGCACTTATAGCTTTCTGTACTAACGTATGAAAATAGTTCTCCTAATTTTTCACCAGGAGTAAGTATTATTCCTTCAATTATTTCTGTTTGAGGATTGGTTAATGCAATCAAATATCTTACATCAAAAGTCGTCAGGTCAGAATCATTTACTACAAGCTCTTCTTTTTCCGGCGAAAATTTGCCCAAATCAACGGTCGGACTGTCTTGTACTTTTACTTCTAACAATTGGTTTCTTATATCCGGGTATGCACCGTATAACAAGTCAGTTTCTTTTATTACATATCCAAGTAATTCAAGGACTTTCTTTTCCAAAGCCTGACCTCTGTTTTTAGTTGCTGCGGCATTAAGTCTGAATCCTATTAATTTTTCAGCAACCATCTTTTTTAATAAGCCAATGGAAAATAAATGTTGAATATCCGGTTCCTCGACCATTCCTTGCTTTGGTGGTTCATAATCATGTCGAATGTAATAAGACAGTTTTTTTGAGTCGGGAAATGTCAGGATTTTATCTTCACTTTCATAAATATCTTTTCGAACCGTTCTTGAAATTAATAATTGATTTTTTATAGTTGGCTTTCCAAATTTGCCAAACTTTTCCTCAATATATTTGGGAGTAAGGATAATAATAGAAGCAATAATATTTTTATCAGGGTCTATTCTTAAAAAGACAAATCTAACATCTGTGCACTTAAGGCTTTCGCCAGATTCATATTTGACAAGCAAAGTTTCTGCTGCAGGAACTCTATTCCAAACCTGTAAATTATAAGATGTGCCGCTCGTTACAATGTAAGTATCTATGTATTCCCTAATAATTTTTGGAACACCTTTACCTTTTGGAGGAACAATTTCATATTCTCCATCTTCTGCAAGAGGTGGTAATGGATATTTTTCTAAAGTTGTGGCGATTAACTTTCTAATGTTTGAACCGTCTGTTCTTGTTTTTCCAGTTAACTTGAAGGATATACCAATTAAGTTAGAAAATTGCTTTGCCAACGTTTCGGGTGGGGTTAATTGTGTGGGTGATTCTGGTGGAATCTTAAAATGTTTGTTCATCATATACAAGTAATTCAGAAATCGTTTATCACATTAACTATTTAATAAATCTGCTGGTTTATACTTTAAGGCCTTTGCAATTTTTCGAAGATTTATTACAGAAATATTCCTTTCGCCTCTCTCTACTGAGCCTATATAAGTTCTGTCAAGCTCACTTTCGAAAGCTAATTTTTCCTGTGATAAATCTGCCACAATGCGAAGGTCTCTTATGCGATTTCCGATTTCCAGTAAGAATGATTTTTCATCCTTTGTATATGTTGTACCCATTTACATGAATTAGAATACAAAGTTGAATGATAGATGTAAATAAGTCTACGGACTATAAGTATCAACTTGTAGTATTAAAACTTGATACTTTTGGCAGGTTTAGGCTTGCTGATAGTAGTTGTTACACTGATGTTGAGGGGTAAAGTCGAGAGTAGTTCTGTCAGATTGATAACCAATTATTTGATGCTATAAATTTTATCTTGTGGTAGCGTCAATACAAGCTTCAGATATCCGTGTATAAAGGGTTAGAAATAGTTCTAAACCTTTATACTTCTTTATTCAGCAACGCTCCTTTTACAATCAAATATTGTGCAGAAGCATAAGTAACCATCACACATAAACTCAGCACCACATGGTTCACGGCAAACAGGTTGACTGCAAGAATAGAATCAGAGATCACAAATTGCAATGCACCATTAAAGGAAAGCGCAGATGCATCGGCACTTGCTTTTCGTTTGGTATGGATGGCCATGAGTAACATGGTTCCTATCGTTATTCCATAAACAGTCACCGGAATTTTCAATGTATCAAGAAAGGGATAGAGTAAGTAGAGAAACAGTACAATATAAATCAACACGGGTAATCCAATGAGCGGTTGAAACTGTAACAAACCTTTTTTACCGGGATGGATATTGAAGAAGTAAAGAATATAAAACACATGTGCCAGTAAAAAAGAAGCCAGCCCGGGTATAAACATCCCTTTCATCTGCAGCAACACATCACCGGCCCATGAAAGCAGCAAGGCGAAAAGAATAAAATAAAACAAAGAACCTTTTTTCTTTGCAGCAGCAATATAAAATGCAACTGCCAGTAAAGGCATCAGCAAAGGTTTGGTGAACCAGCGGAGTGTTGGTTGGTTAAAATAAATGAGCAACAAATCGCAGGCGGTGATCAACCCATAAAGGAAAAAAAGAAGTTGAACCCGTTGCTTCATATTTAATTGCCCGGTTTAATAACAGTTGATTTCCATAAATAATATTTCAGGAGTGAATCTTTTACAGAGCTTGTGTCGGATAAAGGTTTGTTTATTTTCAGCAACAGGTTGTAATGGGTACTGTCCTGCATTTGCAGTTCTACATCATGACCTCTTCCTTTTAATGTATTCAATCGTTTGGTTGCATTTGCCTGGTTATTGAATTGCCCGATCAGTAATACAAAAGAAGCATCAGCAACCGGAGCAGTGCCGGTAGTTTGTAAACTGTCTGTTTGAATGTTTGATGTGGTATCAGTAAGTGGTGCTGTTACAACAACCGTATCAGCCGCTGCAGAACTTTCCGTTGTTGCAGGGATGATTTCTTTTTTAGGCAGGTATAAGTAAATGGCCCAGCCAATTAATACTAAACCGATGAGGGAACCAAAAAGAATGATCAGCTTCTTTGAACTTTTTTTGGGGCTGTGTGAAAAGTCAATTTCTTTTTCGGCGTGCCCTGTTGTTTTATCTTTTGCCAGATCCATATTGGCAGAACTGGTTTTTTCTATGAATGGTGTGCCCTGCTCAAAAACAAAATTGCCCTGCGTGGTTTTGCTTAACAAACCAATGCCGGTTAATGGAAAAGGTTTACCGATGTTGAGCAGTTGTGTTCCATTGCTGAGATAGGATTCAAGATCGCTCATGGCCAGCGGTTTCATTTTGCCGGTATGCTGTACGAGATAGGTTAAAAATTCATTGGTTACCGTTGCATTACGATCCTGTTTGTAAGTAATGGTATTGGGTGGCCAGCCTTCTTCTTTTTCTTCGTGAATATTTACGTTGGGGTCTAATTCAAATACACCCAGGCCCGGTAATGAAAGTATTTTTTGCTGATACAAATATTGCGATAATAAGTCCTGGATTTTCACAGATATTTTTTTTCAAACATACTGAAAAACATTGTTTTCACATAACAATGATATGGTTAACTGTTGCGGTATGGCTATTTTTGCCACAAAAAAGAATGCTGTCGGCAGAAGAAAAGGATTTTGTGCGCTGGTGGGAGGCAAACCGTTTGAAAGAGAAACGTTTGCTGAAACAATTGTCTATTGGTCTGCCATTAGGTCTTGCCTTTGGTTTTCCCATTCTGCTGAGTGTGTTATTCAGGGGATGGTATAAGAACATGCCCTATGTTTCAGGATCGCAGTTAACCATTATTATGATTGCCGTTTTACTGATTATTGTGTTCTATGCCATTTTCAGGATGCGGTTTAAATGGGAGATTAATGAACAGCGTTACAATGAAATGAAAGAAAAAAAAGAAGAGCAGGCAGTATTGGAGCAGGAGCAGCCATCCTGAACCGATCGTTGTCTTCTTAAAAATAAGCGAAGGATTGAATCAATCAAATATATTTGCCACAAATTCGTTTTTACGATGAAGCTGTTTGAGTTAGTTGTTTCGAATGTATAATGGACATTTTTTGGAGCGAAACAAGGCGAATTTTGCAGCCATAGTCTAAACGCCTAAGGCGAAAAATTCAACGCAGTTGCAGCCCAAAAAATGCCATAAGATATATCAAACAACTAATTCAAACAGCTTCTATATTCCAAACATAAAAATAATTACACATGAAATATGCCCTGATCGTTTTTTCTTTTGCCTTTGTACTGGCAGCATGTAAAAAGAAAAAGGAAGAATGTACTTTAACACCTGGCGCTACAGTAGCTCCTGCTAACGAAGAAACGATGATTACTTCCTACCTCTCTGCAAACAGTATTACAACTGCTGTTGAGTTAGAGAACAGTGGCTTGTATTATATTATTGATAACCCAGGCACCAGTGAAAAACCCGGTTTATGCTCTGCAATGGTGGTGAAGTATGTTGGTAAACTGGCAAATGGTACCATCTTTGATCAAACAACCGGCACAGCCACTGCAAGCTTTACATTGGGCGGTTTAATTGAAGGCTGGAAACGTACGTTGACACTAATTGGTGAAGGCGGTAAGATCCGTTTATATATTCCTCCTTCCCTGGGTTATGGTGCCAATCCATTGATCGATTCAAGAACAGGCGTTACGATCATTCCTGCAAACTCAATCCTCATTTTTGATGTGGAGGTAGTAGCGGTAGTAAGTAATTAATGAAATTTTGTTTGAAATGATCCCCTGCATGTCAGGGGATTTTTTTGCACGTACTTTTGTAAAAATTCATCACTTGATGTACGAACCGATTTCTGTTTTTGATATGTTTAAGATAGGAGTGGGGCCTTCCAGCAGTCATACACTGGGTCCATGGCGTGCCGCTCAACGTTTTGTGCAATCCATTCAGCAACAAAATTTATTAGATGCTGTTGTTACTGTACGGGTATTGTTATATGGTTCATTGGCCAAAACAGGAAAAGGTCATGGAACCGATGTAGCCATACAATTGGGATTGAGTGGTGATGATCCGGTAACATTTGATGTACATGCCATTGATGCCAAGATCAATGATATTGCTGCCATGAAAGAAATACTGCTGGCAGGCAAACATGAAATACAATTTGATCCGAGAGAAGACATTGATTTTCTCATCACCGAAAGTCTGCCTTTTCATCCCAACGCTGTAAGCTTTCTTGCTTCTTTCAACAATGGTGATTCCATTGCTGAAACGTATTATTCCATTGGCGGTGGATTTGTTATAAAAGAAGGTGAAGTTACTACCGGCCAGCAACAGGTGCAGTTGCCTTTTCCTGTTGATACTGCCGATGATCTGTTGCACTGGTGTATGAAAACCGGCATGAGCATCAGTGAAATTGTAATGGACAATGAACATGCATGGCGTACAGAAGCAGCAACTAAAGAAGGATTGCTCAATATCTGGCGGGTGATGTATGAATGCATGTTCAAAGGTTGTTGTACGGAAGAAGGGTACCTGCCCGGCGGACTCAATGTAAAACGGCGTGCAGCAGCGTTGAATAAAAAATTATTACCCGAAAAGAATTATACAAATTTTGAAGAATGGGTCACTGCAATTCGTAAAGGAGGAAATGGGTTTACTTATACATTGGATTGGGTGAGTTGTTTTGCACTGGCTGTAAATGAAGAAAACGCATCGTTTGGAAGAGTTGTAACAGCACCCACCAATGGTGCAGCAGGTGTTATTCCTGCTGTGCTCATGTACTATGTTTGTTTTTGCGATGGAAATAATCAGGACAAGATCATCCGTTTTTTATTAACAGCATCAGAAATAGGAAGTATTTTCAAAAAAGGGTCAACAATTTCTGCCGCCATGGGTGGATGCCAGGCAGAGATAGGTGTATCAAGCGCTATGGCTGCTGCTGCACTAACTGAATGTTTGGGGGGCACTCAAAAACAAGTGTTAATGGCGGCTGAAATTGCGATGGAACATCACCTGGGATTAACCTGCGATCCTATTGGCGGATTGGTACAGGTTCCCTGCATTGAACGTAATACAATGGGCGCTATTAAAGCCATCACAGCCTCACAGTTAGCATTACAAAGCACACCAGATTATGCAAAAGTTTCATTAGATGCGGTAGTAAAAACCATGTGGGATACTGCAAAAGACATGAACAGCAAATACAAAGAAACGGCTGAAGGTGGTTTAGCTATTAATATTCCTATTTCCTTGAGTGAGTGTTAAGAGGTAACCACGAATTACTCGATTTTTCACAAAAGAATTTGAATGCTCGATTGGCACGCCACAAGCGGTCTGGCTGGTTGAGGAAATGATCAAACCTGTTAGTCCACGCTTTTTAACATCCCGAAAATTGGCCTTACACTTTGGTTATGCATTTCTTGTAAGATTATAATATGATGCTACACTTGCATGAATTTTGCCATATAAAAATTGGCGAAAGAGAACCAGTGATAAGGATAGATTAATAAATAAAACTATCATGGAGTTATGGGTAAAATAACTTTACAATGATTTAAGATATTCAATCAAATTTTTTTTCTCTTCTTCGGTTAAAGAAAGTTTTTTAAAATAGTTGTAATGATTTACCACATCCATTAATGTTGCAAATCTTCCATCATGATAAAAGCCGCCTTTCGTCCTTGTAAATAAACCTCCTAAAGGTGTAGTCCGGTATTTTCCTGTAGGGGAACGCATTGCTTCAAAATCATCAATACCTAATTCACTGGCTGTATGTAAAATATTATCAGCAAATAATGGGGCAGCGTGACAACTTGAACATTGTGCCTTACCCTTAAAAAGTAATTTTCCATAAGATGCTGAAGATTGGTCATAACTATGGGGCGGCGGCTTTGGAGCATCAAGTGAATGCTGGTAAGCCTTTAATGCGGGAAGTTTAGAAGTTACCAGGTCGGGGTTGTTAACGACATTCCAAAAAATATTTTCTACAGCAATTGGATATTTAACCGGATCATTCAACCGTGCATCGAAAAATGTTCCTTTACCATGCATTTCCAGGGTGGCCACAAAAGAATTCCAGTAACTAATATCTCCCCATCCTGTATAAGTAGTCAGGTTTATTCCTTTCAAACCAAATGCTGCAGGAATTAAATTCGCTGCAACTTTTCCATCCGGGCGAAGTGCTTTGCCATCCATAAATAATATTGCTGCAAATTTGCCGGGGCCCCACATGCTGAGCACATTTCTTAGCGTTGCTTCGTTTACATGCAACATATTTGCAAGCGGCATGGCATTATCAGTTAGCGAAATGATGGCGCCTACATTCAAATCCCTGTTCGGCCAGCCATCCAGCCGTTTACCTATGCCTTGCGCAAATGAATTATCTACAGTTGAATGACATGATGCACAAGTAATGCCTACGGTTCTCAAAGTGTTTCCATCAAAAGTGCCCTTCACTCCAACTACAGCATTTAATTTAAGAAGTGCAAGTGTAGTAGCAGGATCATTCAGGTCTGCGGCTCCTGATTTTATTGCAGCAACTACTTCCCGTGGCAATGCTTCTAAATCAACTTTTAATCCCACAGCCAATGCAGTATTAGGACTCACCCCCGGTCCAAAGCCGCCATTCGCCGCTCCTGCTATGGCTTTATCGATGTGAAGCAAGCCGCTCCAAAAATCTTCGTCCCCGAAAGTATCATGACGAAAGATAATTTTCCCATCGTTAACCAACGTTTTCTTTTTCTGCGCTACCAGCAATGAATGATAGTCACTGATTTTACTATTATCGACTTTACTATTATCGATTTTACTGCATTGAAAAAGGCTAACTATAGCAATGATAGTTAACATCACAAGTATTTGATTTTTGTATCTCATAAAAAATATATTAGGTTATAAATATTATTTGATTAACAACCGGAATAGCTAAAAAGAAAGATAAGTGATGCAAACAGCAAGCTGAGTGCAGCATATATCGTTGTTGTTTCTTTCAGTTTAAATATTTTAAGATCGTTTAATTTCTGTTTGATTAAATATTATTTTTTTTATAATGATTTAAGATATTCTATCAAATCTTTTTTCTCTTCTTCAGTTAAAGAAAGTTTTTTAAAATTGTTGTAATGATTTACCACATCCATTAATGTTGCAAATCTTCCATCATGATAAAAGCCGCCTTTTGTATGTGTCCACAATCCTTTTAATCCTTGAGTAACATAAGTATTATCTGGTGAGCGGCTCGACTGAAAATCATCAATGCCAATATCAGATGGTTTGTGTGTATTCCATCCCGGCTCTGTAAAGAGAGGTGGAACATGGCAACTTGCACATTTTGCTTTACCATTAAATACTATCATTCCCCGCTTTGCTGCTTCTTTATTATAACTTCCTTCCGGTGCTTTAGGTGCAGGGATTGCCAGTTGATAAAATTGCAGGGCAGCGAGTTTGCCTGTTATCATATCGGGGTTATTGCGTTTGTTGCCTGCACCTGTTTTGGCTGCTACCGGATATTTTTTAGCATTGTTAAGTCGTTCATCGTAAAAAGTTCCATTCCCCACCAGTTCAAGATTTGCAACATAGGCATTCCAATAAGTAACATCACCCCATCCGCCTGTCCATGTATGAAGCGTATGCCCTGCATGTCCGAATGCTTCGGGTATTAAAGTAGCTGCTGATTTTCCATCAGGGCGAAATGCTTTGCCATCTAAATTTAACAGTGCATCAAATTTCCCCGGCCCCCAGCTTTCAAGTACTTTTAATAAGGTGGCCACATCTACACCCAGAGCATCAGTTAGCGGTTTTAAATTAGGAGCCATGGATATAATTGCACCAACATTTAAATCACGGTTTGCCCAACCGTCAAGCCGATGACCAATGCCGGGAGCAAATGCATCATCAACTGTTGAATGACAGGATGCACATGTAATTCCGTTGGATACAAGATTTTTTTTGTTTTCAAATGTGCCTTTTACTCCTACCACTGCGTTAAGTTGTAAGAGTGTAAGTGTAACTGCGGGGTCGTCCAGGTTTATTTTCCCAGCCTTAATGGCCTCAGCAACATCAGCAGGAATTGCATCCATATCAACTTTTAATCCTGCAGCCAATGCGGCTTTAGGAGAAAGCCCTGCGCCTACGCCACCGTTTTTTTCACCAGCTATGGCTTTGTTTAATTGCAGTGCATCCGTCCAATAGGCTTCGTCCCCAAAAGTTTCATATCGAAATGTTTGTTTTCCTTCTTTGAGCATCCTGCTGGCATTGGCCGTTGTTGCATCTTCATTTTCTTCTGTTGGTTTTTGAGTTGGGTCTGAAGAAGCGTTAGTGCATTGGGTTAGCTGGCTTCCGGAAATAACAAATAAAAGGAGGCCGATAATTATTGCTGTTTTAATTGAAGAGTTTTTCATCATTGTATATTTTGATGATAAAATGAGCGGCCATGAAAGGTTTGGGTTAATAAATCAGAGGGGGATATCATAAAGTTTACCCTTTAATTTTAGAACGAGTTGCATTTTTCCTGATTAAAATTGTATAATTCATAGTTTTTGTGCGCACTTAAATTTGGCTAAACGATTGTGTACAAAAAGCAAGTAATGCTTTTCTGCGTTTGATGATATAACAGATGCTAAACTTCGACCTGTTTCTTTCTCTTCAATAAAAAAAAGTTGATGAGTATAGCGCTGAGCATCGGAGAAAAAATAAGTATGAATGCAAGTACATAACCAACGGTTATTTCTGGTACAGGTTTCACCAGCACAAACAATTGATCTCCGATGGCGCCTTCAGAAAAAATTACACTGCGTGTTAGGTTCCAGCCTAAATGAATGGCACATGGTACGTATAATGAAAATGTTTTTGCATAACCATATGCATATACCAATCCCATGATACCTGTGGCTAAGAATGTAACGATCATTGCACCGGGGTTGCCAATAACTTCATGTGAGAACCAATGATAAATGCCAAAGGCAATAGAAGAAAGAATAATTGCCTTTAAAGCTCCCATTCTTTTAATGAGGATATACAACAGTACTCCACGAAAGATCAATTCTTCAAATAATACTGATTTGATATTCCACCAGATGCCCGTAAGGATCAAGTTGGCTGAGAGATTCGGATTGAGCACCCATTGTTGTTTGCCCACATAAATTTTAAGTAAAAAATCACCCGTGCAGCAGGCAGCAGTTACAAGAAAGAATAAGGCAAAGTCAAGCAATCGTTTTTTGGTTGGGAAAAACCCTAATAAAGACAGGTTCTTTTTTTCAAACAACCAGATCAATAACCACGAAACAGCTAATTGTACAAGAATACCGAGCATAGTTTACTTTTATTAATGAGCCTGATTACTAATTGAAGTTAGCAGCGGTAAGATCAAATGAAAGAAACAGAAAGAATGAGACAAGAAAACATTTCATGTCTCTAAAATAAAAAGAATATGAAAAAGGCGGCATCTTTTTTAAGATACCGCCTTTCATATAAAATTTCTACACCCGACTTCGCCCGGGGTTGCTTTAATTCTTTTCCTTTGGATTTTTATCCGGTGCTTTTTGTGAACGTTGCATGGAGTTGGTTCCACTGCTTTGTCCTCTTGCCGGGCCCTGCGCCTGGTTAAACAATGTAAACTTCGATGGCATTTCTTTTATTGGCCATAAGTTATTGCTCTCATCAATATCTGCCGTTTCACGCATGGGATCAATACGAATGGCAGCTACTTCTTTGTCTTTTACAAAAACCTTGGCCACAGTTTTTTCATTGAGTTTCCAGATACTTACAGGAACACGTTCTACTTCTTTGGTTCCGTCTTTGTACGTCCA
>JAYUTS010000194.1:0-6624 GCA_043754995.1 Chitinophagaceae bacterium | reverse complement strand
GGTGTAAAAGCCAAAGTAAAAACAGCAACAGGTGAAATTACACTCGAAGCTGACATTTTATTAAGCGCTGCAGGTGTGGTTGCGAATATTGAAAAAATTGGACTGGAAGAAAACGGCATTAAAACAGAAAAAGGAAAAGTAGTGGTTGATAAATACGGACAAACAAATGTACCCGGCATTTATGCCATTGGTGATGTTGCACCCGGCCAGGCTCTGGCGCATGTTGCCAGTAAAGAAGGGATCAATACAGCCGAGCATATTGCTTATATGGAAAAGAAATACAACCACTCTCCAGAAGCAATGGATTATAACAATATTCCCGGTTGTACCTATTGCACTCCGGAAATTGCAAGTGTTGGTTATACCGAGAAAGCGGCAAAAGAGGCAGGCTTTGAAATAAAGGTGGGCAAGTTTCCGTTTATGGCCAGTGGTAAAGCAAGTGCTTCGGGCAATACAGATGGTTTTGTAAAAGTTATTTTTGATGCCAAATATGGTGAGTTCCTTGGAGCACACATGATTGGTGCAGGTGTAACCGAGTTGATTGCCGAAGTAGTAGTTGCAAGAAAATTGGAGACAACCTATCATGAAATTCTAAATGGCGTACATCCGCACCCAACTATGAGTGAAGCGTTGAAAGAAGCAACCGCCGCTGCTTATGGTGAAGCAATTGATATTTAAACAACCGAACAGGTTTATATATTTCCCAAACCATCAATGTAAAGGATCATCGGAAACGATGGTCTTTTTTTGTTTTCGTTCGGCAGTAAAAACAAACAATAAATGAAAGAGGCGGTACTAAAACAGTACCGCCTCTTTATAAAATAAACATGCAAAAAATTATTCCGTCTTCACAAGTTTTATTTGTCTTACTACATTACCCTGTCTTATTTCAGCAAAATAAATACCTGCTTTGAGTGTACTGCCTATCCGGATGATTTGTGAGCCGGAACTATTATTTGTTGCATCTACCACCCTGCCGGTCATATCAAACAATCTTACAGTAACTATTTCAAAACTGTTTGCCGGTTGAATACGAAGTGTAAAGTAATTCCTTGCCGGATTGCTGAATACTGCAACTGCAAGACTGCCTGCTTCCATATCACGGTCAGTTATTGTATTGGCAGGTGGCGTTGGCGACATGTCGTGTGGTACTAAAACTGTGGTTGTTGCTGTTCCTGTATTACCATGCTGATCGGTACATCTGATAGTGATCGTATAAACTCTTCCATCACCTGTACCTGAACGTTCTGCTCTTAATTTAACAAGATGATTGTTCACAACGATCCAATCGGGAGATGTATGACCATCACCCAATCCTTCAACTGGTTCATCGCTTGAAACACTTAATGCACAAGTGATGGGGCCCGGACAATTATCAGTACTGCTGTAACTAACCGTTACATCTTTCATTTTATGATTGGGAGGCCAGAGCATAGCAGGACTGACACTTACATTACTGATAACAGGTGCCTCTGTATCGTTAATGGTTACAGTAAATGAACAGGTTGCAAATCCTCCACCATTGATTGCACTCACATTTACAGTAGTGGTTCCTACAGGGAATACATAAGGAGATGTAATAGTTGTGTTTCCTATTTTATATGTTACAACCGGTGCCGGTGTACCCGTTACACCTGCTGCAAATGAAACCGATCTTGAACATAAACCTGGATCATTCGATGCAACAACATTAGCCGGGCAGGTAAGTACAGGTGCAATAAAAGGTGCATCAAAGAAAATCTGTGTTCTTATTTCACCACCGGGAAAAGCGGTTGTATGAATATTAGAGTACATTAACCCTGCCAACAGGTTTGTTTCCTGCGCATTGGTAAAAATATCCTGTTTTGTATAGGTTCCTGATGTTACACCCGTGGGAAATCCTGCATGACCCAGAGTAACCCCTGCATTTGCACCGGGTGTTGCAGGTGCATGGAAATGAGCTGCAACTGTATTGGCTGATAATCCACTGAATTGAATGGAATAAAAAATAGTATTAGTTATACTGTTGTATGCTCCTGCAATTGTTCCTGTTCCGGCAGAGCCATTGGCAGGAACTTCCGCTGAACCACTGTATGTTCTGTTGAAAGAATACACTAATGCAGAAGCAGGACTCAGAATAATCTGAGCTCTTATTTCACCACCCGGAAGCAGTGTTGTATGTATATTGGAATAAACTAAACCCGCCATGAGGTTTGTTTCCTGTGCAGCCGTTAATATATCCATCTTTGTATAGGTGCCTGCTGCAACCCCCGCAGGAAACCCAACATGGGCAAGAGTTACAGCAGCATTTACACCTGGTGCTCCCGGAGCATGGAAATGCGCTGCAGTGGTATTGGCGGTTAGCCCACTAAAGGTGATTGTATAAAAGATGGTGTTGGTTACATCATTATAAATACCAACAATGGTTCCTGTTCCCGGTGAAGCATTGGGTGGAACTTCATTTGCACCTGAATAAGTGGCGCTGAATGGAAACAGATCGGCCCTTGCCGTAAAATAAAAACTGTTGAAAATGAGCAGTAACAGAAGAAAAGCAAACGTGTTTGTTCTTTGATAAAATTTTTTCATACCCGTAAATTTTTATGAATGAATATTACGGTTTCTCATATGGACATGACAATCGTTGGAGGTCTTGAAGGTAAACCGGGGGTTAGTCTATAAAGTTAATTTTAAATCTCAGAATTTCATACTATTTCTTTTCCTTTTGCCGTACACAAAACAATAGCACCGTTGCAAAGATTCAATCCTGTTTACGCCATCATATCTGTATTTTCCGTTTATAAAACCGCATAGCGGCATTTTTTATTGAAAAAACAACATAACATGAGGAAACTGTTTCTATTTATCATGGTGGTGCTCACCATTACCGCAACAGCACAGGAAGAAAAGGTTGATATGACGATTATCAACAAGATCATTGCAGAAGGAACCAATAATTCAAAGGTGATGGATATTGCCTTTCACTTTACAGATGTAAGTGGTTCACGCCTCACCAATTCACCCGGTTATTTCCGTGCTGCTGATTACGCAGTAAATCAATTAAAAAAATGGGGCGTTGATAAAGCCGGTATGGAAGCATGGGGCGATTTTGGTAAAGGATGGCAATTAAAGAAAAGTTATATTGCTATGACTGCCCCCTACTACAGAGCCATCACTGCCTATCCAAAAACATGGACACAAAGCACCAAAGGTTTGCAAAAAGCTGAAGTAGTTGTGATCAATGTAAAAGATTCAACAGAGCTGGCGCAATACAAAGGAAAACTTACTGGTAAAATTGTAATCGTTAACCGTGAAGATGAATACAAACACAGTTTTAAACCAGATGCAAACCGTCATACAGAAGCAGAATTAAAAACAATGGCAGAATACAAAACACCGCCACCTGCAGCCGCAGGCGGTCGGCCAAATAACCCACAGGCTGGGCGTTTTGGAGCCATGCAACGTTTGAACACACTCATTAAACAACTGATCACGGAAGAAGCTGCAGCAGCATACTTAACTACAAGCCCTGCTTCACATGATGGAACTGTTTTCGTTCAGGGTCCTGCAGGATCAAGAGTTGATTTTACCAACGGAAACCCTTCCATACTTGAAATTGCTGTTTCGTATGAAGATTTTAAAACCATTAATCGTTTGGTGATGCAGGGTACTGCTGTAACGATGGAACTGGATGTGCAATCAGAATTTACAGGCACCGATACAAAAGGATACAATGTAATTGGTGAAATAAAAGGCACCGATCCTAAGTTGAAAGATGAAGTGGTGATGCTTGGTGCACACTTAGACAGTTGGCAAGGTTCAACAGGTGCAACAGATAACGCTGCAGGCAGTGCCGTAATGATGGAAGTGATGCGAATCTTTAAAGCATTGAACCTTCAGCCCCGTCGTACTATACGCATTGCATTATGGAGTGGTGAAGAGCAAGGCTTACTTGGTTCAAGAGGCTGGATCAGCAATCATGTTGGTAACAGGGAAACCAAAGAAGTAAAATCTGAACAATCCAAAATTTCGGCTTATTACAATATTGATAATGGAACCGGAAAAATAAGAGGCGTTTATTTAGAAGGTAACGAAGCCGTGCAACCGATTTTTGGCAAATGGCTTGAACCATTTGGCAGCATGGGTGCTTCTACATTAACCTTACGCAACACCGGCGGTACAGATCATATTTCATTTAATGAATTGGGGGTTCCGGGTTTCCAGTTTATCCAGGATGAAATTGAATACAATACCCGTACACATCATACAACTATGGACAGCTACGATCATTTAGTTGCCGATGATCTGAAACAAATGGCCATCATTGTTGCAAGCTTTGTTTACAATACAGCTCAGCGTGATGAGAAATTACCAAGAAAAGAAATGCCGAAACCGGCAGTAAGATAAGCGCATTCAAAAAATAAAAAGAGTTCCGGTAATGCCGGAACTTTTTTTATTCCCGATCTTTATCTCGGTTGATACAAAACAAGCGATCATGAGCAAACGAACCGATTATATTTCCTGGGATGAATACTTTATGGGTGTGGCGTTGCTTTCTGCCAAACGAAGCAAAGATCCTTCAACACAGGTTGGTGCCTGTATTGTGAATTCAAAGAATAAAATTGTAGGTGCCGGATACAATGGATTGCCTGCCGGTTGTAATGATGATGAATTTCCGTGGAATAAACAAGGTGACTTTTTGCAAACAAAATATCCCTATGTCTGTCATGCAGAACTCAATGCTATCTTAAATAATATCGGTATGGACCTGCATGGTTGCAGAATCTACACGGCTTTGTTTCCCTGCAACGAATGCTCCAAAGCAATTATTCAATCGGGCATTACAGAAGTTATCTATCTCTCAGATAAATATGCAGGTACAGATATCTTCCTCGCTTCAAAACACATGCTTGACAGTGCCGGCGTAAGTTGCAGGAAAGTAGAAACCAGCATTAGCAGTATTCAATTATCATTTAATGCAAAGGAAATATAAGTTCCTGTTTTACCTGAACGGGCAAGTCTTATGCTTATCAATTAAGCTATTATATAAAGTATGAGTAAAGATTATATTGAAAACAAAGTGTTCCGGGCTGAGAACTTTACTGAAAAGCCTTTAGCAAAGGCCGAATATGAAAACTGCAGTTTCAGCAACTGCATTTTTACAAACACTAACTTATCAGGCTTTAGTTTTGCAGAATGTGTATTTGATCATTGCGATCTGAGCATGATTGTTTTACGAAACACCATCTTCCGTGATGTACAGTTTAAGAATTGCAAGTTATTAGGTTTACGTTTTGATGAGTGTAACAGTTTCCTCCTTTCATTTTCCTTTGAAGACTGTATGTTGAACTTCTCTTCCTTTTATAAACAGAAATTAAAGCAAACCCGTTTTGTGAATTGCAAACTGGAAGAAACGGAATTTGCAGAAGCTGATTTAAGCCATGCAGTTTTTATCAATTGTAATTTGCTGAAAGCCGTATTTGACCGAACTAATTTAGAGCATGCAGATCTGCGTTCAGCATTCAACTTTTCCATTGACCCGGAAAAGAATAAAATCAGCAAAGCAAAGTTTTCACTGCATACCCTTGCCGGGCTTTTAGATAAATATAACCTTACAATAGAATAAGATAAGAACCAGATCACTCCATTTGCTTATTTTTAGTTACATGGAACAAGCTTATTTCATTGCCCGCCTCAAAGACATTACGATGCCGGAACTGCTGGATGCAATTGCTGAAGCAAATGCCGGTAAACGGATAGACATTTACGAACACCTGGCTCCCGATTTGATAGATAAAACAACTGATACCTTGTATGAATTCATTGATGCGGTGAAAGAAGTGAAAAAATAATTCGCTTTTAGTCATTCCTCATGTTGCTGACCAAAGGAACCCTGATGATTTTTACAAATCGTTTTCTGTAATGAGCGGTCATAGCCGAAATTGTTACGCCGTAAGCTCTACCAGAAGTAGAGTGAATAAAAATTATTACCCCATCTGTTTGTTCGGTAACAATGCCCATATGCCCAACTACTTCAGATAAACTATCTGTTCCTGTAAATAAAATCAAATCTCCTTCTTGTGCATCAGCCTCATTAACTGGTACCCCATAATTCGTAAAATCAACAGAAGAGCGGGGCACTTGTATAAAAAAATGATTGAACACATGCGTGATGAACCCTGAACAATCAAGTCCATCTGCAGGATTAACCGAAGCATACTTATAAGGAGTGCCGATCAACGTTTTTGCATAAGCAAGTAATTGTGCAGGAGATATCGAATTAAAAGTATCGGTATAATTTTTTAAAGGATCATCTGAATGAATTATGGAATCTTTTCCCGATTCAATAAATATTTCTTTACTTTCTACAGGCTTAATCAATGTAAATGTATCGACGGGTACTTCTATCGGGGTGGTTTTTGGAAAATAATTACAACTTATTGCTGTCGTAAAATAAAGAAGGTACGTATATCGTAAAAAAGTAATGGCTGCCACATGTGAATATACATCATTCACAGCTTAAGGACGGCATTTCACTAAACATTGCAATGATTTGGA
The DNA here is from genome assembly GCA_043754995.1 of Chitinophagaceae bacterium. Lineage (GTDB taxonomy): Bacteria > Bacteroidota > Bacteroidia > Chitinophagales > Chitinophagaceae > Lacibacter. Next base: position 90 of record JAYUTS010000194.1, on the reverse strand, counting down.
ATAATTATAAAACTTCAGTCATCTTCTTTGTGAAAAAAACATGGCTTGAAAATTATGAATTGATAAAAAGACAGTTTACATTAGCTAACC
>JAYUTS010000193.1:0-16637 GCA_043754995.1 Chitinophagaceae bacterium | reverse complement strand
TGCTTGCAAATCTGGAAAGGGCTGTCTATATTTATCTCATCACTTCTGGTCTCCTGTCTATCCCAATTCCAATTTCCAGTGCAGAGCTTACTTTGTTCCACTATATCCCGCTGATGAACTTACTGTTCTACCCCTTAGTTATAATATAATAATTGTAAATGATGGTTGATTCCATTTAAAATATCTGAGCATAAAAAATCTATTTTTTTGTGGTTTCAGAGGTAAGCAAAAGGGCCCAGGATTTCTATCCGGGCCCAACTTGTTTATCAGAAAAAATGAATTGATCAGACTTTAATCTCCACTACTTTATTTTCTTTTCTGCTTTGTTCTGCAGCAAATCCCATCAAATGGCTTTCAATAGAAGCATCGATAGTAGAGGTTAGAAGCGAAGCATCATTTTTTGCAACTGCTTCAACCCAATTCGCTGCTAAGCGCCAGTCGCCGCCACCATGCCCATCAGTGGCTGTTTTCCATTCTGTTTTTTTGCCGGTAGTAAAATCCGTATGCACAAAGCTGGTCATATCGCCCACAATATCACCCAGGCTTCCCATTACTCTTGTTCTTCTTCCCTCATATGAAGTAAAAGCTTCCATGCTAAAACTGGCCGTTATGCCATCATCAAACAATATATTGGTTGTGTAATGATCGGGTTGATCGTTTTCCATCCGGTACACGCATCTTCCGTAATTGGTTGTTTTTAATTGCTCTAAAACATGGGCCGACTGTTTTTCTTTCTCTTCAGGTAAATCGAAAACATAGTTTCGTTTGCGTTCACGATAATAAATTTTCAAGGCTGAGTAGGGGCAGGTTGTTTCTACCTTACAACCATCGCTGCAGCGGGCCGTACTTCCTTCAGGCGCATTTTTTTTATTAAACCAACTTACATCTCCCAACGCATGAATGGTTTTGCTTTTCTTACCGAGCATCCAGCGAAGGATATCTAAATCATGACAGCTCTTTGCAAGAATGATAGGTGTTGTTTGTTTACTATTGTGCCAGTTACCACGTACATAAGAATGGCTCATGTGAATGTGTTCAATCGGTTCAAAATGCTGCACACTTACAACCTTGCCTAAAGCGCCGCTTTGAATGATTTTTCGAAGCTCAACAAAATAGGGTGCATAACGCAACACATGACAAACAGCAACAACCTTTCCTGTCTTCTTTGTCATGGCTAAAATATTACGGCATTCTTCTTCACTGGGCGAAATAGGCTTTTCAAGCAATACATTGTAGCCCATTTCCAATGCCTTCATACAAGGCCCATAATGCAGGTTATCGGGTGTGGTAATAATGATGGCGTCAGCAAATTTTGGTCGTTTAAAAACATCTTCCCATGTAACAAAACGATTTTCATCTTTGATGGCATGTTTTTTTGCATAACGTTCACTGCGGATTGCAATGGGTTCGGCCACGCCAACGATATCTAATTGATCAGGATACTGTATGGCAAAATTCCCATACACATTTCCACGGTTCCCTGCACCACAAGTGATGGCAGTAACTGGTCTATCCAGTTTTAAACGATTGGTAAAATCGGGGAGGATTATTTTTTCACCATGTTCATTGGTTGCCCATGATGAAAGCGGGAGCACAGAACTTCCGATGGAAATTCCCAAAGCTTTTAATACATCTCTGCGTGATAAAGAAGACATATAAATTGAGATTGGTGATTAAATAAATTATTGTTGAATCATTTGCATTTTCAATACATCTGTCATGAACCTGGTGACCTCTGCTTCCACTCCCTGGTAATCGTTAGATTTAATATAGCCACCTATTACATGATCGCCGGTGTTGGGCATTGCTACTTTTCTTTTTTGATCAGCAACGGTACCAAGCTCCTCAAACATTTTCAGCATGGCACTTACTTTCACTACATTATCCTGCTGTACCTCATCTTTATAATAATAGAGCATTAGTGCAGGTTGTTTTACTTTTTTGAATGTTGCAGGCAACATGGCTGTTTCTAAATATTCCTGCAAAGCCACAATACTTTCCAAACGATATTTTGAGTACCAGTGTTTTTTGTAAATATCACGTTGATCTTTGGTGATATGATAGTTTGAACCTTTAACCAGCCTTGCCATCTGTAATCCCCAGGGATTATTAGTCAGCCACGCATTAGGATCATTAATAGCAATATTGGGCGATAATAAAATTATGGATGCAATGTCAGGATAGGTGGCAGCCAATTGTAAAGCATTGCTGCCGCCTGTAGATGTTCCCATGACGATGACCTTATTGCCGAGCTGTTTACCGATAGCATACGCCTGCTTCACACTCTCCCAATAGCTTTCGGCAGTGAGGTTCATCATTTGTTCGCTAGTATCAATGCCATGCTCTGCCAATCTTGCTAAAAATAAATTGCAATCGAATTTTTTTGCAATAGCTGTATGCACAGGATCACCTTCTTCCTGAGAAGCAGAAAAACCATGCAGGTACACAATGGCATATGCTGTTTTTTGTTTGCTTGAATCATTGGCCCAAATGATCCTTGCTTCATTCTCCGGTTTTACTTTATGCTGTGCTTCATTTTGTTTGATATAGTTTTCTAAAGTAGCGGCATCGGCAGGAACGGCTGGCAATGCATTTGTATAAACGGGGGTTGATGGGTTAGGCCCAAGTAAATAAACAATAGTTAAAACAACAAGTATGATGAAAATCCATTTCAGCAATCGTTTGAGCAATTTCATGAGTTGGTTGGTTGGAGGTTTGTCAGTTAAAATTAGTGTTTTGAAACAGAGGAAGAGCAATCACAACTATTTTCAGCAAAAAATTATTGTTATGACGATACGGTATCTGTATTAGTCCAATCTTTCGCTTGATTGTACTAAACAGCTACTCTATCGTTATAATGCCCCGGAAACATTTCCAGGTACTTTTGATTAATTTGAAATGAACATTGGCATTACCATCTTTCTTCATTGCTCTGATCAGTAGCAGAAGCATTAAACGCAGCCCTTGATTTTATTTTCTGCAATTGCCTGTCGATGATGAGTTGTGCAATGAGCGATGCTGCATTTTCACCTTCCTGTTGCTGCAGCAACTGTTTCATTCTTTCTTCATGCACATCAATACGGTAGAGATAGAAGATGAGCTTTTCAAAATCGGTATTGATGAGATGATTGATGTGTTGAGTGAGTTGTTGTTTGAGTTTGACCAATGAAATTTTTTCCGGAATTTCAAGCAACAGTTCTTTATTAATCAAAGGGATAATATCATGTTCGGCATTACTCATTGCCGGCTCTTTTCTTTTTATTGAACAGAGAAAAAAGCACGGTGAGTACAATTGCCATAACAATACTTTTTCCAACTATTGAATTGATGGTTGTATCTGCTTTATTCGCAATCCACCTGAGAAAAATATAATTGATCACTGCAACAATGATGAAGTTGACAATAAGCAGTAGCAGGAATTGTATAATGTTCACTTTCTTCATGGATCTCTTATATCGTTGGAAGTTTATTCTCTGTTACACCAGTGCCAAACAAGGCAAAGTCATATTTCACCGGATCCTGTTCATCCAAGTTACGAAGATTGGCAGTGAGTTCCAATGCTGCTTGCCAGTCGTCCTGTTTACGATGCAATAAGTCAAATTGTCTTGCAACTCTTGATACATGTACATCCAGCGGACAAATAAGCTGTGATGGGTGGATTTTTTTCCAGAGGCCAAAATCAACTCCTTTATTATCATTTCTTACCATCCAGCGTAAGTACATGTTCAACCGCTTACAGCTTGATTTTTGTACAGGTGAGGAGATATGTTTCTCAGTGCGTTTTAAATGTTCGTGTAAAAAGAAATTGATTTTGAAATGATTCAATCCTTCTTCTACCGTCATTCCTTGTTTGGGGAAGAACGCAGTTTCAAGTGAATCATGTTGGCGATAATGCTGCTGAAAGAATTCAATAAAGTAATAGAGATCATCTGCGGTAAAGGTCCTGTGCTTAAATCCTGCTAATCTTTTCAATCCATTGCTATCATGGTTCACACAGAATTGGTGTGGCCGCATGTCCATCAACTGCATCAACTCTTTTGATTTGTTGATGATGGTGGTGCGGTTACCCCATGAAAAGATGGCAGCAAAGAAACCGGCTATTTCAATATCCTCGTGTTTGGTAAAAAGGTGAGGAATGGAAATAGGATCATCTTTAATGAAAGAAGGTTGATTGTAAAAATCAACCTTCATATCGAGAAATTTTTTTAAATCATTTTTTATTATCAACGAATCCATATTTCTCGTAAATCTTTTTTCTAAACTCATCCCAACTAATACCTTCATCAGGGTTTTTCAAGTACTGCTCATATCTTTCCTTTGCTATTGTAATAAGCTCTTCATCATTATCCATTTCTTCTTCATTTACACTTGCAATCAGATCTTCCATCAGTTGAGGTTTTTCTTCAACTGAAAGTTTCAGTAATTCTTCTTTATTGTAAGGCATACGAAACGATTTCTTACAAGTTACAAAAAATAGTTCGGGACCATGCTTGTATCTCGACTCCGCTCGATACTGCACAACACGCCCTTCGACTACGCTCAGGGCTAACATTATCCAATCGCTTGCGCTAAATCAGCAATCAAATCGTCAGAATCTTCAATACCCACACTTAAACGGATGAGGGATTCGTTCAAACCATTTTTAATACGTTCTTCTTTTGGAATACTTGCATGCGTCATACTCGCCGGATGATTGATTAAACTTTCAACACCACCCAAACTTTCAGCTAAAGAAAATAAATGAGTGGATGATAACACTCTCCTTGCTTCTTCCAGACTATCGTTTTTCAATTCAAAACTGATCATACCACCAAAGCCACGCATCTGTTCTTTTGCAATGGCATAACCCGGATGATCTGTAAAGCCCGGCCAGTAAACTTTTGCAACTTTTGGATGTGCTTTTAACCAGTATGCAATTTTTTCACCGTTTTCACAATGTGCTCTCATACGAACAGCCAGCGTTTTAATTCCACGCAACACCAGAAAACAATCCATGGGCCCGGGAACGGCGCCACAACTTTTTTGAATAAAATATAATTTTTCACGCAATGCTGCATCATTCATCACCAGGCAACCTTGTATCACATCGCTATGGCCACCCAAATATTTTGTAGCACTATGCATGACCAGGTCAGCACCAAGGTCTAATGGGTTTTGCAGATAGGGTGAAGCAAATGTATTGTCAACACAAAGCAATGCACCGGCCTGTTTAGAGATAGCAGCAATGGCTTTGATGTCAGTGATATTCATCAACGGATTGGTTGGAGTTTCCAGCCAGATCAATTTTGTATTGGCAGTAACCGCAGCTTTTACATTTTCCGGATTGGTTGTATCAACATATATAAACTTCAAACCAAACTTTTCAAATACTTTCATGAACAGGCGATAGGTGCCTCCATACATATCGCTTGCCGCAATGATTTCGTCGCCCGGATTTAATAACTTAACAACAGCATCGGTTGCTGCTACACCACTGCCAAACACTAAACCAAACTTTCCATTTTCAATGATGGCCACTGCTTCTTCCAATGCCTTACGGGTAGGGTTTTGACTTCTAGCATATTCAAACCCTTTGTTTACACCGGGTGCCTCCTGCACATAAGTACTGGTTTGATAAATAGGGGTCATAATAGCACCGGTTGAAGGATCAGGATGTGCACCTGCATGAATGACTTTTGTATCGAGATTCATTCTTTATGTTTTATTTCGTCTGACGCCCACGTCTGACGAATTTGTTGAAGTATGTGATTTGATAATACTGTGCAGTCGTGAACGGACAGTAAATGTCCCGTCAGACGAGGGCGTCAGACGGGGAGTGCAAAGATGAGGAATTACAAAAGATTCGCCGCATTGAAATAACGCCATTCGTAATTATTAACAGCATGCGCTGCTTTTGCCCCGATGGGTTGCTGCATTACATCGGCACGAATGATCTTTTCTGCAACAAGTTTTTCACGACTTTCCTGCAAAAGGGTTGTAAAAGCAGGGGTTTGCATCCATTGCTCTTGCGGCGGCTCATAACCAATTTTATCTGTCCGGTAAACAATAGAAGGAGGCAAGAAATTTTTCATGCTTTCACGCAGGATGTGTTTAGTAAATCCATTATGAATTTTATAATGCGATGGCAAAGAGAAAATAAGCTGTACCAGTTCATGATTTAAAAAAGGCAGTCTTAATTCAATGCCATGTGCCATACTGTTCCGATCGGCATAACGGAGTAATTCCTCCAATCCAAACTGCATGGTATTATAATACAACAGATCATTCAGTTTGCGGACAATGGGTTTATACAGTGTTTGCTTATTGATATGTGCTTTGAAATAATCTGATTGAAAACCTGCACTGAATTTAATTTCTTTATAAGCCTTGCTTTCTAATTGCACTGCGGCCAGCTCAGGAAATCTTACAGCCAGTTTGTTTTTCCAGCTCCATTCCACAGCAATATTATTTGAAGCAAATGACTTTAGCTCACGACTCACAACTGACGACTGACGACCTTTCTCCTGCAGAAACCAATGAATGTATTTATGATAACCAGCCAATGTTTCATCAGCACCTTGTCCATCAAGGATCACTTTTATGCCTTTCTGTTTTGCTAACTCATAAACTTTATATTGAGCATAGATACTGGAAGATTGAAAAGGTTCTTCCTGGTGATGCAATAATTGTTGCCAATCTTTCAATAAACTTTCTGCAGTTGGGGTAACAAAGTGTTGCTGTAGTTGAAATTGATCAGCTACCTGTTTGGCGTAAGTTGTTTCATCTTTTTCAAAACCGGGAAAGGAAGCCGTGAAAGTTTGGAATTTGGTATTTGGATTTTGGGTTTTAATAAGTGCTGCAATACTTGAACTATCCAATCCACCGCTGAGCGAAGTGCCAACTTCAACATCGCTTCTTAATCTTCTTTTCACCGAGAGATGGAGTAATTGCTGAAACTGTTCAACCGCTTCTGCTTCGCTGATAGCAGATGTAGTTTCTTTATCCAGATCCCAGTACTGCACAATTTCATTTTTACCATCATGCAGGTTGAGTTTGAGATAATGTGATTGCGATAAACTTTTGATCTGCCGGTAGAATGTTTGTGACAGATCAACAGGATTCTTTACCCAGCCCAAACCAATATAGTTGAGCAACATGCTATGATCGATTGTTTTTTCTGCACCTGCTGCCCACAAAGCTTTCATTTCACTGGCAAATAAAAACTGTTCACCATCAAAGAAATAATAGAATGGTTTTTCAGCAAAGCGATCTCTTGCTGCAAACAATAGTTGCTCCTGTTCATCCCAGATAGCAAACGCAAACATGCCGTCCAACTGTTGCAGACATGCTTCCTTCCAATAATCATATGCTGCAAGAATAACTTCCGTATCAGATTGCGTATGAAAAGTGTATCCTTTTTTCAGGAGCTCTTCTTTCAGTTCTATGTAATTATAAATTTCTCCGTTGTATGTAATGGTATAACGGTTGGAAAAGCGCATTGGCTGTTTGCCTGTATCACTTAAATCAATAATGGCCAGGCGCCGGTGCCCGAATCCAACGGTATTGTTTTCATTGATCCAAAAGCCTTCGCCATCAGGTCCCCGATGAGCAATTGCATCTGTCATCCGTTTCAACCGATCTGTTGAAACATGCAGAGGGTTCATTGAAATAATACCGGCAATACCACACATGTTGTAAATATTCAAAATTCAACACACAAAGTCCAAAAAATAAAAAACCCCGCATTTTTTGCAGGGTCTGAAATCTTTATAAACTGATCTGATAGAGTTCATCAATACATCGTACATCGTACTTACCATGAAATCGGCAACTTCACCATCACATCATCCCAATCCATAATCAACACAGCACTCTTCTCAGTTGCTTTTTCAAACAGCATGGTAAAAGACTCTGTACTATCCGTTGTTTTTACAACAGCGCAATCAACACGAACAATGTCTTTTGAAGCATCATATTTAAATGCACCCCAGATATCCGTTTCTTTGTTAATGATGATCGTCCACTTGGTTGGGTTCTCCACTGCATACATGGTATAACGGCCTTTCTTGACAGTTTTGCCGCCAATTTTTACATCACGGTAAAATTCAACTTCGGTTGCTTCGTTAGCACCCAGGCGCCACACTTTTCCATCTTCCACCAATTCTCCAAAAACCTTACGGCCACTCTTTGAAGGGCGGCTGTAAATAACCCGGGCAATCAATGGCTCGGTTACTTTATTGGGTTGAATGCGGAGAATGGGATAATTGACAGGATAATACGCCATGTCCATCGGCGATTTATCAAGGGGGGGGAATTTACTTCCGTTTTGAGCTGTTGCTGTAAACCCGGCTGCAACAAGTACAAGAATCATCGATACTAATTTCATGGTTCTGTTTTTTCTGTTTTATTCTAATAAGACGATCAAAAAAGGAATTATCCTTTGTTTAAATTCAGCAAATCATTTTATAGACTGATTTTATTCTTTGAAGGTTGTTTTTTGAAAACGCAAATTTAGCCGAAACATTGCTGCTGTAAATCACCGTTTATCCTGTTTGTGGGCAGAATTGAGCAGGTTGTTGTAATTTAATATTGCATTTTAGTTAACTATATGTATCAAGAAATCAAGTATCAAACAGCAGAAGAAGCCTTATCGGTTATTCAAAGTGGCCAACGTGTATTTGTGCAGGGCAGTGCCCAAACACCCTTGTATTTGTTACGGGAGTTAGCCAAACAGGCCTATCGTTTAAACAATGTGGAACTGGTATTTATTACGGTGCAGGGTGATATTACAGTGGACAAACCTGAGTACGAAGGCATCTTCAATATCAACTGTATGTTTGTGAGCAACAGTATTCGCCAGGCAGTGAATGAAGGCCGGGCCGATTTTATTCCTGTGTTCTTAAGTGATATTCCCGATCTGTTTAAGAAAGGGTATTTGCCCATTGATGTAGCATTAGTACAGGTATCGCCGCCGGATGCACATGGTTATTGTTCGCTGGGAGTAAGTGTGGATATTGCCCGCAGCGCAGTGAATACTGCCAAACATATTATTGCACAGGTGAATCCCAATGTGCCACGTACACATGGCGACAGTTTAATTCATACCGAACGGTTTACTGCACTTGTATATGGAGAAGAACCATTGCCCGAAGTGGATTATGGTTCCAAAGTGGGGGAAGGCGAATTGAAGATCGGAAAATATATTGCCGGAATGATTGATGATGGCAGTACCCTGCAATTGGGTATTGGTACCATTCCTGATGCAGTATTGAAATCATTGACCAATCATAAGAACCTGGGTGTGCATACCGAAATGTGCAGCGATGGGATCATTGACCTGGTAGAAAGCGATGTTATTAATAATGTGAAGAAAAAAATTCATCCTAATAAAACAGTAACGGGTTTTGCTGTGGGCACAAGAAGATTGTATGATTATGTAGATGATAATCCTGCGTTTGTTTTTTTGGATATTGACTATGTCAATGATCCGCATGTGATCAGAAGAAATCCGAAAGTGATTGCCATTAACAGCGCCATTGAAGTAGATATAACAGGACAGGTTTGTGCGGATAGTATTGGCACCACACAATACAGTGGTATTGGTGGACAAATGGATTTTATGCGTGGCTCTGCATTGAGCGAAGGAGGTAAACCCATCATTGCTTTAACTTCCCGTACAGCAAAAGGAGTAAACAGGATAGTTCCGTTTTTAAAACAGGGAGCCGGTGTTGTTACCACACGTGGGCATATACATTATGTGGTTACCGAATATGGTATTGCACAACTGCATGGAAAAAACTTACGTCAGCGTGCCAAAGCCCTGATTGAAATTGCCCACCCAGACGACAGGGAAATGCTGGAGCGTGCCTGTGTGGAACGATTCAAACATTTCCTGCTGTATAATTCATTTGTGGAGTAAGCAGTTGAGTAGAAGGTATGCCATACCTTGAAACGCTCTGACATATCTTTAGCAGCTATCTCAGGTATGGCATACCTCAAACAGTAAGTTCATTCATCTTGTTTTTTACAAACACCAGGAGTTCTGGAAAAAATGCATTATAGCATTGCTGCAGTTCATCAAAATGTTCTTCAAACAAACGAAAAGCTGTTGCACTTTCTGTTAAGTAAGTTGCACGACGCACAACCCCATGTAAACTTTTTTCAATTCCCCAACGTTCACGGTAATTGTATAACCAGTTTTGTGTCTTCATGTACGGGAACATCATTGCAAATCGTTCGGGAAATACAGCGCTATAAGGTTCCAGTATTTGGTAAGTGGTTGCAGCAAACTGCTGAAGTGATTCAGTGTTGAAGATGGCTGCATCAATTGCCAGGTAATGATCATACACCACATCTACAAATGCGCCACTATATAAACGGTAATGCGGACGAAAGATTTCTTTTGCTTTTTTGGTGACGGGATGTTCATCGGTGAATGTGTCAATGGCCCGATGCAGGTCCATTCCTTGCTGAATGCCGGGAGAATAATCAAATTTCTTTTTCCCTTTTACATAATCGCTGATCATATTCCCGACAAGAATTTCAGGATCATGAAAAGATAAATAGGCGTGGGCCAGGTAGTTCATTAGCACAAGTTCGTGAAAGTTCAGATTCAAACCAGAATCAGGTAAATTTGTAATTACATTATGCCTTTCAAACTTCAATCACCTTACACTCCCGCAGGAGATCAGCCACAAGCCATTCAACAATTAACAGAAGGAATTCTGAATGGAGAAAAATACCAGACACTATTGGGTGTTACCGGCAGTGGTAAAACATTTACCATGGCCAATGTTATTGAGAATGTACAAAGGCCAACATTGGTACTTACACATAACAAAACACTGGTTGCACAGTTGTATGGGGAGTTTAAACAGTTTTTCCCGGATAATGCAGTGGGTTACTTTGTGAGTTACTATGATTACTATCAACCCGAAGCATACATGCCCGTGAGTGGCACTTATATTGAAAAAGATTTAAGTATCAATGAAGAATTAGATAAGCTTCGTCTGCATGCAACAAGTGAATTGTTAAGCGGAAGAAGAGATTTGATTGTAGTGGCGAGTGTGAGTTGTATTTATGGTATGGGTAATCCGGTTGATTTTGAAAATGGGATTATCCGCATCCAGAAAAATCAAACCATTTCCCGGCAGGGATTTTTGCATTCATTGGTCAACAGTTTGTACAACCGTTCTCAGGGCGATTTTACAAGAGGAACGTTCCGTGTAAAAGGAGATACAATTGATATCAATCTACCCTATGTTGATTTTGGTTACCGCATTACTTTTTTTGGCGATGATATTGAAGACATTGAAACCATCGAAATAAAAACAGGCAAGCGGATAAGCAAGGTGGAGAATGCTGCCATCTTTCCTGCTAACTTATACATTGCACCAAAAGATAAGATGCAGGAGATCATTTATGAAATACAGGATGAAGCGGCAGCCCAGGCCGACTATTTTAAAAACGTTGGCAAATACATAGAAGCCCAGCGTATAAAAGAACGTACAGATTATGACCTGGAGATGATTCGTGAACTGGGCTATTGCAATGGCATTGAAAATTATTCCCGTTTTTTTGATCGTCGGTTGCCCGGTACAAGACCGTTCTGTTTGCTGGATTATTTTCCAAAAGATTATTTAATGGTGATTGATGAAAGTCATCAAACCATTCCACAGGTAAGTGGTATGTATGGCGGCGACAGAAGCAGAAAATTAGTGTTGGTTGATTATGGTTTTCGTTTGCCAAGTGCAATGGATAATCGTCCGCAAAATTTTCATGAGTTTGAAAGTCTGCTCAACCAGGTAGTGTTTGTAAGTGCAACGCCCGATGATTATGAATTGCAAAAAACCGGTGGTGTGGTGGTTGAACAGGTAGTAAGGCCAACTGGATTATTGGAGCCGCCCATTGAAGTTCGACCAAGTGTAAACCAGATTGATGATCTGCTCGATGAAATAGATAAACGGGTAACAAAGGGTGATCGGGTGTTGGTAACAACACTCACAAAAAGAATGGCAGAAGAAATGGATAAGTACCTGCATCGCATCAACATCAAATCAAAATATATTCACAGCGAAGTGGATACACTGGAGCGGATAGAAATATTAAGGCAACTTCGGTTAGGAACCATTGATGTGTTGGTGGGTGTAAACCTGTTGCGTGAAGGTTTGGATTTGCCCGAAGTAAGTTTGGTTGCCATTCTTGATGCAGATAAAGAAGGCTTTTTACGCAACGAAAAAAGTTTAACACAAACAGCAGGCCGTGCTGCAAGAAATGTGGATGGGCTGGTAATTTTCTATGCCGATAAGATGACGGAAAGCATGCGTCGTACGATTGAAGAAACCAACAGAAGAAGAGAAAAACAAATTGCATTTAATATTGAACATAGCATTACACCAACCACAATTGTAAAATCTATTGAACAGGTGATGGGCCAAACATCTGTATTAGACATCAAAGGATTTGATGTTACAAGACCTTATGCCATTGGTGCTGATGAAGAATTGGTAACCGCTGCCGAAGAGCAGGCGATTTATCAAACCATTCCTCAAATGGAAAAAGCCATAGCACAAACCAAAAAGCAAATGGAAAAAGCAGCAAGGGACCTTGATTTTATGGAAGCTGCAAGATTAAGAGATGAAATGTTTCGATTGCAAAAGGAGCTGGAAGAGATGAAGAAATAGAATACTGCTAAGTTGGTATGGACTCGTATTCGAGGCTCATCTTTCAGCATGAAATCCGTTGTGCTGTTCCTCCTATGTTTTCTTTTCCGGCAATATGCTTTTTCACAAAGCCCAAGATTAGTATTACCCATCGGGCATCCTCAAGGTGTAACGGATATCCAGGTAATTGTTTTGGGGTAAAATATGAGTTGAAAGATGTTGATTGGGAAGTATGGTAAATGTTACACTTTTACATGCCTCCAATTCTCACCGGTTTTAATACGGTGTATTTGCATGTCGCTTACTTTATATTGTAAGGCAAGATCTTTCAACGTATGTCCTTTTTGTAATGCAAGTTTTATTTTCCGCACTTTCTCAACATCTAATCTCGGCCCCTTAACTGGCTCACGCAACCGTTTAGATGCTTTTATATAACCGGGGCTTTCAAAACTATGTTTGTTTTGTTCAGTTACTGTTACCCATTTTAAATTAGATGCAGCAAGGTTTTTACGGTTAAAATCTTTAAACACTACTTTTTTATGTAAGGTTGATTTTTGTTTACAGAAATATGTAGCTACTAATGTGTGAAAAAAAACAAATTCATATCGTTTTTGTTTTTTTGAAGTAACAGAATAGCGCATAATCTTATACCCTTCCTGCAAACTTCCTTTCAGCAAAGTTCCATCTCTAAACAGATGGGTGGTATAACTTGCGAGCCGCCCTTTATTACTGATGGCATATTTCTTTTTAAGAGAATTGGGAAAATCAGCTTCCATCCAGCGTTCACCTTCAAGTTTTTTAATCATATCAGTCATTTTAAGCGTTTAACAGTTACAGCGCTTACAACAGTAAGCTCTGGCTGCAGGCATTACAGGCCGGGAAGCAAGGCCCCTTAAAGGTAATTCATGGAAATGAGAAGAAAATTCCTATATTTTATTATCTTCAAACACTTTCAAAAAAAATCAATCATGTTCACATTTGCATTATTCAATCTCAAGGGAGGTGTTGGCAAAACTGCCAGTTGTGTCAACTTCGCCTATCTCGCTGCTAAAGATGGCTACAAAACGCTTTTATGGGATATTGATCCGCAGGGAGCAACCTCCTTTTATTACAATGTAAAGCCCAAACAAAAAGTAATGATGCGGGATCTGCTGGGAAAAGATGCAACCCTGGCAGAAAGTATCATGGGTACAGAATATGAAAATCTGGATATTATTCCTGCCGATGTTACAGCCAAAGCACACGATGTGATGATTGGTGAAATGCAGGGATCAAAGAAACGCCTGGCAACAATCTTAAAACAATTGAAGAGTGAGTATGATTTTATTTTTATTGATTGCCCTCCCGGTTTAAGTTCTCTTGCTGAAAATATTTTTAATGCTTCTGATATTGTATTGATGCCTATTATACCAACAACACTTTCCGTACGCACCTATCAGATGGTTAAAGATTTTTTTAAAGAAAAAGAAATCGACATTAAAAAAATGACATGTTTTTTTACCATGACCGATCTGCGGCGCAACATGCACAACGAAGTAATGGAAGAGTTATACAAAGACAAACGCTTTTTTGGAAGCTATATCCCTTACTTAAGCGATGTAGAAAAAATGGGTGTACACAAAGCTCCTTTGGAAGAATTTGCCAGAAGCAGTTATGCGGCACAATGCTATCGGGATTTGTGGGAAGAGATTAAAGAAGGTGTGCTGTAAGTCAATGCTGTATTGCATTTCAGCCAACCGTAAATTTACCAAAGTATTCCTAAGTAGTAACCCTCAATTTTACAGGAAACAGCTTTCAACTGTTGTTTTAATGAAAATCTGTTTCTACATTTGAATTGTCCTAGCATTTAAAAAACCATCAATAAATCCAATTATCATGAAAAAGCCACTTCGGTTCTTCTCCTTCGTATTTTTCCTTTTCGCCATTTATTTAAACGTGTTCTACAAAGAAGATTCTTTTCTTGCACGTGTAGTTGCAGGTAAATCTGAAGCTGCAAAGCAACAGACTACAGCACAACAAACCAAAGAGGTGAAGCCATTAGAAAATGAAATGGCTGAAAATACAGGAAAATAATTATCAACTTTTTCAAGTATCCCGTTAAGCAGGTCAATGACCCGGCGATCCGTACCCTATATTCTTATGCTGCCGGTGTTGAATTTTCTCATAATGTAAGTTTTACGGAGGTGGTTTCTACCACCTCCTTATTTTGTTTCTAAAATTTCATGCTATGATTTGTATGGGCTGTTGAGGCAACCTATCTTAGCAGTATGGCTGATGATAAAAGAGTTTTTCTCCTCGATGCACTTGCACTTATTTTTCGTGCATACTATGCACTTATCCGCAATCCACGCAATACGTCCAAAGGCAAAAATACAAATGCACAGTTTGGTTTTACCAATGCAATTATTGAACTCATTAATAACCGTAAGCCATCACATATGGCTGTATGTTTTGATACGCATGCCCCAACAGAAAGGCATACCGATTTTGCAGAGTACAAGGCCAACCGGCAGGAAGCGCCGGAAGATTTGTTACTGGCCATCCCCGATATTAAAAGAATTATTCAAGGTTTCAACATCCCTGTTATTGAAAAAGATGGGTATGAAGCAGATGATATTATTGGCACTCTCAGTAAACAGGCTGAAGAGGCAGGTTATGAAGTATATATGGTTACTCCCGATAAAGATTACGGACAATTGGTAACTGAGAAAGTTAAAATCTATAAACCTGCTTACCAGGGCGGCGATATAGAAATCATGGGGCCCGCAGAAATTTGTGCAAAGTGGAATATCAAACATGTAAGCCAGGTCATTGATATTTTAGGCATGATGGGAGATGCAGTAGATAACATACCCGGCATTCCCGGAGTGGGTGAAAAAACTGCTGCCAAATTATTAGCCGAATACGAAACCCTTGAAAATGTGTTGGCCAATGCAGCCAATATAAAAGGCAAGATGGGTGAAAAAATTGCTGCGGGGAAAGAGCTTGCTGTTTTGAGTAAGAAATTAGCAACCATCATTATGGATGTACCGGTAGAATTTCATGAAGAAGATTTCAGGTTAAAAGAATGGAACAAAGAAGTGTTGAAAGATGTTTTTGCTGAACTTGAATTTAAAACACTCGGCAAACGGATACTGGGCGAAGAGTTCAATGTTTTTAAAACAGCACCTGTTGGTGTGCAGACAGATTTGTTTGGTAATGTGGTTGATACAACAATGGGCGAAGTGCGGAAGGAAATAAAGAAACCCGCTAAGAAAGAAACTTCTGCTGATGAAGAAGCAAAAGCAGAAACATCTGATGATGCTGAAGAAGTCCTCCCTTCCGGGGAGGATTTAGGAGGGGCTTCTAAAAACATCAGCAATACTCCACATGAGTACATTGCAGTAACAACAGAAGCCGCCATCAAAAACCTTGTGGATGAATTAAAAAAACAAAAAGAAATTTGTTTCGACAGTGAAACAACAGGTCTTGATGCCAATGACTGCGAACTGGTAGGCCTGAGTTTTTCTTATCAGCCACACAAAGCATATTATATTCCCTGCCCTGCCGATCAAACAGAAACAAACAAAATTTTAAAACTCTTCAAATCTTTGTTTGATGATGAAAGTAAAATATGGATAGGGCAAAATATCAAATACGATTTACTGGTATTGAAATGGTATGATGTTGAGTTGAAAGGAACGTTGTTTGATACCATGCTGGCCCATTATGTAATTGAACCCGAAGGCAAACGCAGTATGGATTTACTCAGCTCACAGTTTCTTGGGTATGAGCCGGTGCATATTGAAGAACTGATTGGTAAAAAAATTCCTAAAAACTCAACAGGCAAACAGCAGGGAAGCATGCGGGATGTGGAACTGGAAAAGATCACTGCATATGCAGCGGAAGATGCAGATATCACATTGCAGTTAAAAGAAGTACTCTTTCCCAAACTCAAAGAAAAGGAAGTAGAACGTGTTTTTTATGAAGTGGAAAATCCATTGGTAAAAGTATTAA
>JAYUTS010000192.1:0-6633 GCA_043754995.1 Chitinophagaceae bacterium | reverse complement strand
CTACTATTCAATTGACTCCGGAAATTTACAGCAGGTACGAACGTGTTATCCGCACCTATGAAGGCAACAGTTTTGAAATGAAAGAAGGCAAGTTTTTTATGAATGGACAGCAAACCGATCGTTATACATTTAAGATGGATTATTTCTGGCTGATGGGAGATAACAGGCACAATTCACTTGATGCCCGTTTCTGGGGTTTTGTTCCTGAGGATCATGTGGTGGGGAAAGCATCCCTTATTTTCTTCAGTTGGAACAAGGGCCCGAGATGGAAACGGATTTTCCGTTCAATTAAATAATCCCGTATATTTGACACCGAGCTTTTATGATGGATCCTCCGACATGTTCGGGGGATTTTTTGTCAAAATAAGTGACTATGAACAAACAAGATTATCATTTTGATTATGAGGTTTATGAATCAATAGATGACCTCACCGAAGACGACAAATGGTTACTCGACGAAGCAAGAGAAGTTACTCAGCATGCCTATGCTCCTTATTCCGGCTTTAAAGTAGGAGCAGTTGCCAAACTCAGCAATAATGAAATTGTTGCCGGCAGCAACCAGGAAAATGCATCGTTCCCGGTTGGTCTTTGTGCCGAAAGAGTAGTACTGGCTTCTATTTCATCTTTATACCCCAAAGTGCCTATTGAAACCATTGCCATCAGCTACTTTAATGGTAATGGTGAAAGCAACCATCCTATTTCGCCCTGCGGAATCTGCAGACAGGTGTTACAGGAGTTCAGTGAAAAAACAAAAGTTCCCATCAGGCTTATTCTGGGTGGTATGAGTGGTAAAGTATTTATCATCCCCAATGCATCCATGCTTCTCCCATTATCATTTACCAGTACTGATCTGCAATAATTAAAACAAGGTGGATTGTTTGCCTGCGGTGTTTGCTTCATGTTCTAATAACCATTGTTTCCGTTGAAGCCCGCCTGCATATCCCGTTAATTTTCCATCAGCACCTACAACTCTGTGGCAGGGTATAATAATCGCTAAAGGATTCTTTCCGTTAGCCGATGCAGCAGCCCGAATGCTTTTTACATTCCCTAATCGTTTGGCCATATGCAAATAAGTAATTGTTTCTGCAAAAGGAATTTGCAAAAGCTGTTGCCATACTTTTTGTTGAAAGCCAGTACCGGAGGGGTTTAAAGGAAGATCAAAGGTTTTTCTTCTGCCTGAAAAATATTCATCTAACTGTTGGATGGTTTCATGCAAAACTGCAGAGCTGGTTGGTTCTGTTTCTTCAACGGCAGAATCATTGGTGAAAAGAACAGACGTCAATTTTCCATCTTCTTCCTGCAGTTGAAGTACACCTAACGGTGAGGCATAATGAACAGTATGGATCAGGCTGTCAACCAATTTTTCCTCCGTTTTGAACAGGCTTATCAGGTTTCAACAAAATCACTTCTTTGTTTTCATCATATACGCCAAGCACTAAACATTCGCTGAAGAAATTGGCTATTTGTTTGGGTGGGAAGTTGATAACGGCAATAATTTGTTTGCCAACCAATTCTTCTTTGCTGTAATGATGTGTGATTTGTGCTGATGATCGTTTTATACCCTGCTCACCAAAATCAATGGTCAATTGATAAGAAGGTTTCCGGGCGTTTTTGAAATCAACTGCTTCAATGATGGTTCCTGTACAAATATTGATTTTCTCAAAATCAGCCCAGGTAATCAACTCATTCTTCATCATTCGTTTCGTTTAATTGTGAAGCAAGTGAAAGCAGATCATTTTTCTTATACCTGTTTTTTTCATCGGAAAAACATTTGGCATATTCTTCCAGCATCAACTGAATCATTCGTTTATTGCTGAGTGGTTTGAAGTAGGAAGCAGTAGGAGGTACACTGATGCGTTTGAAATATGTTTCAACATCTTTGTGCGAAAAGATCTGCCCGCTTGCTCCATCCAGGTAAAACTGGATATGCTGCGGTGGATATTCGTTGTTGGAAGAATCAGCAGGATCATCATCAAAATAAGCAAGTATAAACTGCCGTGGTATGTTGATCATGTACATGTTAATATCGAGCAGATTTGCAAGTGAAATTAACAGCAAACCGATAGGGATGGCATTTCCTTTCTTCGATTCAATCAGTTTATGAATTAAAAAATCATCGGGCTGTGTGTAATTAATTTCCGAACCTTTTACTTTATAATAATTGAACAGGATGTTATTGAGCACATTTACCTTTTCAAGAGAAGTTAAAAAGCTGTTGAGCTCCAGCCAAACATTACGACGGATCTTTTCCAATTCCTGGTAATGGGTCAGCAGGTTGAGATCAGGATATTGATAACGGCTTACGAGCAATGCACCGGTAAACAAATCATGTTCTTTATCAGTTGCCCATGCTTTTAAATCTATTTGCAAATCACGGAAATGCAAACCATGAATCAGCATTTCAATCCGCTCCTGGATAGCTTCATCAGGTGTTGTTTCCCATAAATGTTCCAGATTGGGAATGATCTCTTTACCAAAAGAAATGATCCGTTCACTTACGGTGGAATATACTTCATGATCAGGATCATCAATGAGGTGAAGCAGGGCTGAAATCTCTTTTGTTTGTTCCATTCAATGGGTTTTAGAAATAAGATGCCGTAAATCTGAATCTTAAATTGCAAAAACTGCTAAACATTTCTAAAAAAAGTTGTTCACAACGATGTGGATGAATAAATTTCAGCCTTGTTAACGCTCTTCTATGCTGCAGAATTAGGTGCTTTTACTTAGTCTTTTCTGAAGTAAGCATGGGTTTATTGAAATAGAGCAGCAAATTCCTTTGCAGCAGTTCATGTTCGGTGTAATATTGATCTGCCAAAAGAAATCAATCCTATACCTTAAAAACCAAATCCGGTAAAACGGAAAAATCCAATGGCCTGTTTGAAACCTGGCCCTATGAACAACCGCTGGCTTCTGTACCTTTAGAGAACGGGCAACCGAAACAGAACAATTTGAAGCCATTATAAAAAGTCCACGGAACTCCGTGGATTTTTTTGTTTCGATATCTTCTATAAACTGTATTTGCTATTGGAGAAATTGCAGAGTTCAAAGGATTTCTCTATGGCATTACTGCTGCTGCAGAACAACAGGCTGAAGTTGTTGCAAGATATTTAGGTGGCGATATCTCCAACTACTATTCAGGTTCATTGCTCATGAATATTTTGAAGATGCATGGCACAGAGCTTTGTTCGCTGGGTGAAGTGGAATGTCCGGATGATCCTGCTTATGAAGAAGTAGTGTTTCTTGATAAGGCGAAGCGTTATTACAAGAAATGTATCATTCATAATGATCGTTTGATCGGCGCTATTTTAATTGGCGATAAGAGTGAGTTTCTTGAATACCGCAACCTCATTGAACAAAAAATGGAGCTGAGCGAAAAACGTTTACAGTTATTACGCTCAGGTAAAGCACCGGAGCCCATGATTGGTAAGCTGGTGTGCAGTTGTAATAATGTAGGCGAAGGAAATCTCATCAACAAAATAAAAGAAGGTTGCAAAGATCATTTGCAGTTATGCCAGCTTACAGGAGCTGGAACGGGTTGCGGCAGTTGCCGGCCGGAAGTAAAAACCATTCTTGAAAACTGCATGGCAGAAAACCTGAAAGAAAAAGTGTTGATAGAAAAATAATGTGCACATGAAAAACAGTTCAACCATAAAGATCAATTTCCGTGGTGGTATTATCTCACCAGGTGATCTGTATAATATATTAGTGGCAGTAACTAAAGCAGGCATACGTTATGTGAGTTTTGGTTTGCGTCAGCAATTGCTCATTACCGTAAGTGATGAAAGCCGGGCCATACTGTTGGCCGAATTGGATACAATCGATCTCAACTATGAAACAGGCAATGAACAGTTTCCGAATATCGTCAGCTCCTATCCTGCTGAAGAAATCTTCATCAACAATACATGGCTGAGTGAAGGGGTATATAAAGATATTTTTGATGGAATTGATTGCCAACCGCAACTCAAGATCAACGTATCAGACAGTAATCAGAGTTTTACACCCATGCTTACAGGCAATATCAACTGGGTGGCATCAAACGATGTGTTGCATTTCTGGCATCTGTTTATACATTTCCCGAAAACCAATACAATTTATGAATGGCCCGAAATGGTATATACAAATGATGTTGCCAAAATTTCAAAAGAAATAGAGCATATCATTTTAGAAAACCGACGGATATTTTTTGATAACCCTTCAGCAAAAGGCGAATCATTAATGAAACTGGTACATACCGATCGGTACATTACAAAGCCAGCCGTAACGCAGGTGCAGTTACCTTCTTTCAATCTTCCGTATTACGAAGGGTTGAACCGTTACAACAATGGCAAAAGCTGGATGGGTGTTTATCGCAGGGATGAATTGTTTAATGTAGATTTTTTGAAAGAGCTCTGCCGGCTTTGCCTGGAAACCAAGATCGGTCAATTGTGTTCTACGCCCTGGAAGAGTGTTATTGTAAAAGGTATTGATGAAAAGAATAAGTTGCAATGGAGTGGGTTACTGGACAAGTATCAGTTGAATATGCGGCATGCAGCCAATGAACTGAATTTCCAGGTAGAGGATAATTGCACGGAAGGGGTGCAATTGAAAAATTATCTTGTTAAAAAACTCAACGATGAGGATACAAGAACATTTGGTCTTTGCATTGGTATTAAAACAAGAAATAAAAGCGAAGTGTTCAGCAGCATTTTGGTGAAACGAAAACCATTGCTCCTTTTGTTTGGCTGGGGATTCTTTCATGTATATGATATTCTTTGTGCAGAGGATTTTAATCCCAATAAGCGGACAGGCTTTGTGTTCAGCAGTAATAATCCAAAGTTTTTATTGGCGGAGCAGTTGCACCGTTCTATTCTTGCATTTTACAGGAACCGTGCCGGCAAGAGTGAAGCTGCTGAAAAAATGATTCCGGTTAAAAAGGAAGCAGAAAAAAAATCTGCTGCAGCTTATGTGCATCAATGTAAACATTGTTTGTCGGTGTATGATGAAACGGCAGGTGATCCTGAAAAAAATATCAGTGCAGGTGTAAAGTTTGAATCACTGCCTGCTGCATATACATGCCCGTTATGTGATGCAGAAAAAGAAGCATTTGTAAAAATCGAAAAATCGAAACTGGGTTTACAACCCGTTTAATTCGGCATGTGCATTAAAATTGCGGAATTGTTTTTTCTGTTCTTCTGAAACGGTAATTGAAAAAACGAGAAGATGGTCGAGCATAAACTTCATGCTCTGTTTGGTTAACGTGCCGTTTTGCAACATTCCGAAAATCGTTGATAATCCTTTAGCAGTATAGATCGCACACAAAGGCTCCGGTTCATGATCGTTCATAAATACAAATGCATCATGTTCTGGATTATGTTCATAATGCGTATATAGTTCTTTGAGTAGAGTTGGTTCCATCAACGGCATATCACAGGCAAATACAAAAAGGTCTTCAGCCGGATGTTGCAGATGGCTGCTTAACACGCCAAGCAATGGCCCATGCAGTTGAAGAGAAGCCGCATCAACAATCAGATCGTTTGCTGCAAACACTTCTGCATAATCATGATACTGTTGCCTGTTCACCGAAAGTTTTACAGGAATACCCAGTATGCTGAGTTTATCAACAGCGGTTTGCACCCATGTGTTTGCTTCCAGTTTGAGCAAGCCTTTATCACTGCCCATCCGGGAACTTTGTCCACCGCATAAAATAATTCCAATCATAAAAACTAAAGTGAACTTTGATGGTGTGGTTTTGTATCAGCGTGCCCTAAATTTTTTCCCGGACTTACATGATCACGTACAAGTTGTTTCAGTTCTTTGATCTCAGGAAAACCGCCATAAATTTTACGGTTGAAAATTTCTTTGCCATCAAGTGAAATATGAAAGTCGCCGCTTACTTCACTAGGTTGCAGGGTAATGCCTTTTAATTCGTTTTCGAAAGTAGTAAGTAATTCCTGCGCCATATATGCAGCTCTTAAAAGCCAATGACATTTAGGACAGTATTCAATGGTAATAACGGGTTTCATTTTGTGCAGTTGATTGTTTAGGATAAAAAAGCCTTATAAAATTACTGTTATTTTATTCGGCTAAAAATTATTCTTTGCATTAAAAAGCAATGCTGGCAGTCGTTTACAAATACTGTAATTTTAGACATGCTTTCGATCAGTCATTTATATGTTTATCCAATTAAATCGTTGGGTGGAATTGAACTTAGCGCTGCCCGTTTAACTGACCGTGGTATTGAACATGACCGTCGTTGGATGTTGGTGGATGAGGATAACCGCTTTTTAACCCAACGGGAATTTCCGCAGATGGCGTTGTTGCGGGCAGCCATTCATGCAAATGAATTAACCGTTTATGAAAAGGGAAATGAAGTGGATAAGATCAGTGTTAAATTGTATCCAACAGGAAGTGAATTGATAAAAGTGCAGGTGTGGGATGATACATGTGATGCAATACAAATGAATGATGATGTAAATCAGTGGTTTTCCCAAAAGTTGAATCGTATGTGCAAACTGGTTTATATGCCTGATGCAAGCAAACGGGGAGTAGATGAGGGTTATGCGTTGCAGGAAGATCTTACTGGTTTCTCAGATGGATTTCCTGTTTTGATGATTGGCCAGGCTTCATTGGATGATTTAAACAGCCGGTTAGAAA
>JAYUTS010000191.1:0-2956 GCA_043754995.1 Chitinophagaceae bacterium | reverse complement strand
AAATCAGTAGCTAAAATGACAGTGTAATGACAGATTTTTTAGGTGCGTTAACCGTCCTGCAAGTACATTTGCCGGGATGAACAGTTGAACAATGCCAGGAACAAATTCAAAAGACATATCGAAATTTTTTATTGCCGGAATTAATTACCGCAAAACGGATGCATTAATCAGGGGACAATTTGCTATCAGCAGTGAACAATATGTTACAATTCTTGAACAAGCTCCTTCTTATTTTGTAAATGAATTTTTTATTGTTTCTACTTGCAACCGTACAGAGATCTATGGATTTGCTGAAAATGTTCATCAACTAATTGCGCTTCTTTGTTCACAAACTGGAGGTTCTGCTGAAACATTTATTCAATTGTCTTATGTTAAGCAAGGTTTGAAAGCTGTTGAACATCTGTTTCATGTAGGTGGCGGATTGGATTCACAGATCTTAGGTGATTATGAAATTGTAGGTCAGATTAAACAGGCGGCAAAAATCGCTAAACAATATGACCGCATTGATGCGTTTACTGAGCGACTGGTGAACTGCATGTTGCAATCATCCAAAGCAATTAAGAACAGAACAGCATTGAGTAACGGAACCATTTCTGTTTCATTTGCTGCAATACAATATATCCGCAAACATGTAAGTGGAATCAAGAATAAAAAGATCCTGTTATTAGGCACAGGAAAATTTGGACGTAACACCTGTAAAAACCTGGTAGATTATCTCGGTACCAAAAATATTATCCTTATTAACCGTACAGCAGAAAAAGCAATTTTACTGGCAGATGAATTAGGATTGCAATCGGCTCCCATCAATGAGTTACAACAACAGATTCATTCAGCGGATATTATTTTAGTGGCTACCAACGCTGCTGAACCAACCATTTTAGCTTCGCACTTAGAAGGATTGAATCATAAACTCATTATTGATCTTTCCATTCCTTATAATGTTGAGCAGTCAGCAAAAGAACTATCTAATATTACATTGGTGAATGTTGACGATTTATCAAAGCTGAAAGATGAAACGCTGGCTAAACGTGAAGCCGAAGTGCCGAAGGCAAAAGCAATCATCAATGAACATACAACAGAATTTTCAGGCTGGTACCAGATGCGTAAACATGTACCCGTGTTGAAAGCTGTAAAAACAAAATTGAAAGAAATTCATACTTCCGCATTATATATAACTTTGCCCGATCAGCCAACAGAAAGGGTTTGCCCTGATGAAAAAATTCAACGGGTGATCAATGGTATGGCGTCTAAAATGAAGGAGCAAAATCAAAAAGGGTGTCACTATATTGAAGCCATCAATGAGTTTATTGCTACAGGTACGAATTAAACAATGGGAACAATACTCCGGATCGGAACAAGGGAAAGTCAATTAGCAGTATGGCAGGCAACACAGGTAAAAGAGTTGCTGGCTGTGCATGGTTTTACATCAGAATTAGTTTACATCAAAAGTGAAGGGGATATTGATTTAGTAACACCCTTATATGAAATGGGGGTGCAGGGAATTTTTACAAGAAGCCTTGACATTGCATTACTCAACAATACAATTGATATTGCCGTTCACTCCATGAAAGATGTGCCCACACAATTACCGAACGGAATTATTCAGGCTGCCGTGTTGAAGAGAGGACCAGTAAAGGATTTGCTGGTGTGGAAAGGTGAATGGAGTGATGTTAGTGAACGATTAGGTTTTGTGAATGGTCAATGGCCAATAGTGAATAGTAAATCTTCAATTGAAGGCTCTTCATTCACCACTCACCATTCACCATTGACTATTGCAACAAGCAGCATCAGAAGAAAAGCACAATGGCTGAATAAATTTCCATCTTCACATATACATACACTAAGAGGTAATGTAAATACAAGATTGAAAAAGTTGCAGGAAGAAAATTGGGATGGGGCGATTTTTGCGGCAGCAGGTTTGGAACGAATTAATCTTCGTCCTGAAAATTCCATTGAACTGGATTGGATGTTGCCTGCACCTGCACAAGGAGCAATCATGGTTGTTTGCAGAGAAGATGATAACACTGCATTGGATGCATGTGTACATTTTAATGATGCTGACACAGCTTTCTGTACAAAGATTGAACGTGATTTTTTGAGAGCACTACTTGGTGGTTGCTCAACTCCTATCAGTGCTTATGCAGAAATAAAAGAGGATAAAGTTCATTTCAGCGGAAATATTTTTTCGCTTGACGGAAAACAGAAAGCAGAATTTGAAACATGTGCTCCTATAGTAGAAGCAAGTGGTTTAGGTGCTTATGCCGCAGAAGAGTTATTAAAAAATGGCGGTCAACAAATAGCAGACAGCATCAGAAATAAAAAAATTTAGAAACAAAACAAAAAGACATGTACACGGCTATTCAACTGTGGATGTGGAAGAACAAAAAGCTAAATAACATATAACAGCACCGCTCCCTCAAATTAAATCCCGTTTCCTTTTCCCTTCTCCTTTGGAGAAGGTGCCGAAGGCGGATGAGGTGAGAGGGAGAAGGAGGGTGAGGCTCATGCAGGAAAATAAAATCAACATATTATCTACACGACCATTGAGTGCATCATTGGTGGAGGAAGCAAAAGATGCAGGTCTCCTTATTGATGAATTATCATTCATTGAAACAGAACCAGTGCAGGATATTGTAGTGCAGCAGGAAATTGAACAGGCTTATCTCCGGTCGGCCACTGTTGTGTTTACAAGTATGAATGCAGTAGATGCAGTGGTTACCTGGCAGGATGGGCAACAACCCGACTGGGTCATTTATTGCATTGGCAATACAACCAAACAACTGGTGAAAGAAAATTTTGGTGCCAACAGTGTTGCAGGAACTGCAGGATCAGCGGCTGAATTAGCAGAAAAGATTGTGGAGGAACATGATATTGCTGAAGTAATTTTTTTCTGTGGAGATCAACGCAGGGAAGAATTACCAGCTATTCTCAGCAACAACAATATTGATGTACAGGA
>JAYUTS010000190.1:0-16646 GCA_043754995.1 Chitinophagaceae bacterium | reverse complement strand
GTGCACCAAATTTTTTCTCTAATACTACGTTACGTCCTTTAGGACCGAGTGTTACTTTAACGGCGTTGGCTAATATGTCAACACCTTTCTTCATTCTATTTCTTGCTTCAATATCGAAGAAGATTTGCTTTGCCATAATTGAATGTTTTGAGTTTGGAGATTTATAGTTTTTTGTTCCGGCAGCAACGCACTATTCATGTTCAGTTGCGTCGCACACTTGTACTTAATTATTACAAAGGAGCTTTCATTAAAATGTCAGATGCCCTCATAATTAAATAGCCTTCACCTTCAATATCAATTTCTGTTCCGGCATATTTACCATAAAGAACAACATCTCCAATTTTCTGGTTCAATGGGATTAAATTCCCAGTTTGTTCTGCATGCTTACCAGGTCCAACAGCAATTACAGTACCACGCTGTGGTTTCTCTTTTGCGGTATCGGGGATGATGATCCCACCAGCAGTTTTTTCTTCTGCAGGAGCAGGCTTAATAAGAACTCTGTCATCATAGAGCTCGTAATTTACCTTCTTAGCCATAGTTATTTGTTTTTTGTTTTGAAATGAATGATTATTGGTTCAACCCCTCTTTCAAAGGGGCAACGAAGGTAAGCGAATACAGTGCCATCAGCACAGAATGCGAAAAAATTTCAGAATTGGCGGAAATGAGGCCAACTCTGAAAACTTATGGCAGAAAAAAAAGGACAAATTTTCAGTTTGCTTTCTTTTTTCTTCGTTCAGGAAGATTCTTCATGTTTCCTATCTTTGCCGCTTCTCAAAAAAGTTCTTTAAGAAATGATTAGCAGAAGAAATATACGGGTAAAGGTAATGCAGACTTTATACACCTGTTCAACAAGAGAGGGCGATATGACGAAAGAAGAAGCCATCCGCACATTAGATAAGCATGTTGATCAAAGCCGCCAGTTGTTTGTTTTCCTTATTTATATTATTACAGAAGTGGCGAGGTATGCCGAAACAGATTCAAGACAACGGGCTTCGAAACATTTACCAACGGTTGAAGATCTGAAAGTAAATACCAAATTGGCCGGCAACCAGTTACTGTGGCAAATACTGGAGAATGCCTCTTACAAAGAAGTATTGAAGGAATTGAAAACAGAATTGCTTACTCATGACGAATGGGTAAAAAAACTGTACCAGGAATTAGCTGAAACCGATGTGTACAAACAATATATTGCAAAACCAGGCCGTGAAAAGAAAGAAGAAAAAGAAATCCTGGAATTTATTTTTACCGATCTGATGTTGCCCAATGAAGATTTCATTTCTTTTATTGAAGAACATTTTCTGCATTGGGAAGATGATTGTGAAATGATCAATATCCTGATGCTGAGTTTTTTGCAAAAACCACACAACAGCGACTTTCAGCATTTTGTGAGTGCCGAAAAAATGAAATTTGCACGGGATCTGTTGATCAGTGTTATTGAAAAAGAAGAGATCACCACTACTTATGTTTCGGCCAAATTACAGAACTGGGATCCTGAACGTACGGCTGCGCTGGATATGATCCTGATGCGGATGGGCATTTGTGAATTCCTTTTCTTTGAAACCATTCCGCCCAAAGTAACCATCAATGAATATATTGATCTTGCGAAAGATTACAGCACACCGCAAAGCGGCCATTTTGTAAATGGCATTCTTGACAGTATTCATAAAGACCTGGTAACGCAAAACAAACTGCACAAAGTGTCTTTTAAAAAATGAATACTGCCATGAAACGGAATGAATGTTCATCATAAAAACAAAAAAAAATACACTCCTAAAACCTTAGTGAATCGTTTCCTTTACATTTGCATCCTGTAAAATTGATAAATATGAAACAACTTTTTATTACAGCAACAATCCTTTGCATATTGGCAGCCTGCCAGAATGTAACCAAAAACCCGAAAGAGCCGACGGTTGATCCAAGAAGCGCTGCCGCAGATTCGCAACACGCTTTAATTGCTGATTCAACCAATTGGACTACCGTACAATGGATAGACTCTGTTCAGGACTTTGGAAATATTACGGATGGTGAAAAAGTGATGATCACTTTTCATTTCAAAAACACCGGCAATAAACCGCTGATCATAACAGATGTGTCAGCAAGTTGTGGCTGCACTGTTCCATCAAAACCTGAAGAGCCGATTGCTCCGGGCCAGGAAGGAAAGATTACGGCAGAATTTAACAGCACAGGTCGTGTTGGAAAAGCATCAAAAAACCTGACCGTAGCCTGTAATACAAAGGAACAGTCTGTAAATCTTTTCTTTAGCGGCGAAGTACTTCCTAAAAAATAAAACAAACAATATAATGATGAATTTATTCATTCTGTTAACGGGCGATCCTAAATCAGGTGGCGGAACAATACAGTTATTATTTCTAGGGCTCATGATTCTTGTATTCTGGTTATTTATGATTCGCCCTCAGGCTAAAAAAGCAAAGCTGCAAAAATCATTTATTGATAACCTGCAAAAAGGAGATAAAGTGGTAACCATTGCCGGTATTCATGGTGTAGTGAATAAAGTAAATGATGACAATACACTTTCATTAGAAATTAACCCCGGCAGTTATATCAAAATTGAACGCAGCTCTATCAGTATGGAGTGGACCAGCCAACTGAACAAAGTTGCTGAAGTGAAGAAATAATGCAGTCGTTAGCCGGTAGTAGTTAGCCGATAGTCATTAGCAAGTTCATACTAACTACTAAAGACTATCGGCAATCGTCTTTTTTAATTACGACTATGCTAAAGATCGGTTTAACAGGAGGCATTGGCAGCGGCAAAAGCACTGTTGCAAAAGTATTTGAGGTGCTGGGTATTCCTGTTTATTATGCGGATGAAAGAGCAAAAGAACTGATGCATACAAATGAGCTGTTACAACAACAGCTCATTTTTCATTTTGGAGAAGCTACATATACAAATGGAAACCTGAACCGGAAGCATCTCTCTTCTATTGTATTTGCAGATAAAGAAAAACTGGAGTTACTCAACAGCCTGGTACACCCCGTTACCATTGCTGATGCTGAGCAATGGTTCAGGAAACAAGTGTCGCCGTATGTTATTAAAGAAGCGGCTTTGTTATTTGAAAGTGGTGCAACAGAAGGATTGGATCATGTGATTGGCGTTACCGCACCTGCAACTATTCGTATGAAGAGGGTAATGGACAGAGACCAGGTAACGGCAGATGAAGTAAAAAAAAGAATGGCCAACCAGATTGATGAAAGTATCAAGGCCCGTTTGTGCGATTTTATGATTACCAATAATGAACAGCAAATGATCTTACCGCAGGTGTTGCAACTTCATGAAGAATTATTGAATCTTAATGAAAAAATTTCTGCAAAATAATATTACTTAAAGGCTATCTGAAAATGATTTTTAAAAAATATTATATGGCTGACCGTGGTCGGTGGGACACCGACCATGGCGGGGTGCCGCCGTTGCTGTCCCCACCAACGGTTTACATTGTGAATCAAAATTCAATTTTTGAGATAGCTTCATTGGTTCATTTCACAAAGCAAAAAACAGGTTAACGACAAAGTTTGACTTATGAGTTTATTGTTTTTGATTATAGTGGCAGCAGGACTTCCTTTTTTGACAGCACTCAGTTTTAAGAACATCAAAAAAATGGAAGCTGAACTGGATGGCGCACAGATTGCTAAAATACCTGTGTACCTGCAATCTATGCTCATGCAGATCATTCTTTGTGTGCTGGCATATTTTGCAGGGCGAAGTGAAAAATTGACCATTTCATTAACGAGCACTTTTACGGCTTCATCTATCGGCGCATCGGTTGGTTTAATTGTTATTGCTTTGGGTCTTGCATGGATCTCTCAAAAATTTTCAAAAGAAAAAGATGAAAGTACCCTGCATCATATTTTACCAACTACTGCCTTTGAACGATTGATATGGGTACTGGCCTGCGTAGTTGCCGGTTTTTGTGAAGAATATATTTATCGTGGTGTATTGTTCCAGATGGTGATGAGTTATACTGAAAACATCTGGATACTGGCTGCATTACTCAGCGCCATTGTATTTGCATTTGGCCACGGTACGCAAGGCGAAAGAGCAATTGTTCAAATCATTCCTTTTGCAGTAGGTTTTCAGTTTCTTGCCTGGATCAGTGGGGGATTGTTGTTACCCATGATCGCTCACTTCATTTATAATATTCTTGTAGAGTTGTTGTTTGGTGATAAGATTAAAAAAGATGCGGGAAGTTAAGTATGTAGTATATAGTTTGTAGTTTAGCCTCCGTTATTTCAGTCATAACTCATAACTCATAACTCATAACTGTTTTTCACCACCCTGCCTTCTCACCCCAATCGCCCAAACCAAAATATTTATTCAAAGCGATATTCAAACCAAGTTGGTTGTAAGTAATATTATTCTGCAAATAGGTTCTTGCATAACGGAGTTGTAGTTTAGATAACAGCACTCCGGCTCCTAATGAAAAACCGGTCAATCCATTTGCACTGTTGCTGATCCGTAATTCTTTTCCTCTCAGAATATTATATCCTGCGGTTACCTCTACTCTATGCCCGATCAATATTTGTGTAGAGAAAACAAAATGCTGAAATAATTTATCAAACGTAAATTTTTTATTGCCGGGATTATTGATCCCATTGTCATTATTAAACAAAGTATCGTTATAAAAAATATTAAACCGATGCAGATGATGTGCTGTTATTGAAAATTGAATAGGTGCCTTAGCCAATCGTTTAGAAATACCAACCTGCAGATCAAAAGGCAACTCCTCCGGTTCTGCCGGATTGTATCTTTTCAACTGTCCGCCCATGTTTACAGCAACAACACTTGCCTGTATAAGATTGGAAGTATCGCTGTACAATACACCCACATCTGCAGCAATGGCATTGGACCGATAGATACCATAATTACTGGCAATGTATTTTAACGATAACCCATATTTCCAACGACTCAGATATTCACGGCTTGCAGAAAGCTGAACAACAAAGTCCCGTGGTTTGTAATTACCCAATATATTACCTGTTGCATCCGTTTGTTGTGTATTGCCATAATCAACATAAAATATTGCTGCAGCAAAATTTGTTTGGAGTTTGGGATGACGGTAGGCAAACATCCAGTGCACATTTTTTACACCTGCATACAGTGAATTGAAATTGGCAACCATTTGTGTATGCATCAATGAATCAAGCTGGGCGGGGTTCTGAAAAGCCAGCGAAAGATCATTTGATTGATTGGTTAAATTAATTCCGCCCAATGCTGCTGCCTGTGGCGATGCAGGGAATCGTAAAAAATTATACGTACTGCTTCCACCCAATGTTTGTGAAAACAGGTTTGCAGAAAAAAAGAAAAGACATACAAATAAAATCAATCGAAGCATACATCAGCTTAAGTGAAAGGATGTAATTTAATCAAAAACGTTTGATGTTAAGGATGCATGCCCTTGGAAGGTTGTTATCCTTCAGTTTGTTCAAAAAAAATCCCCCATGGAAATGGGGGAAACTCTTTTAGCCCCTGTCTGCCGACAGGCAGGCTTAAAACAACCAACATGAAATAAAATTTATTTCCTGTTTGCTGCAATGACTACAGGGAAATGTTTTCGTAGTTCACTCAAAAGCATAAACTTGTTACGAACGGTCATATATGTTTATAAGTTGCTGCCGCTCATACAAGCGCCAAATCCAACACCTGCTGCATCGTTTTTACATAATGAAACTTCATGCCTTTGATATAATGTACATTAATTTCTTCCACATCTTTTTCATTTTGCCAGCACATGACCACATCTTTAATACCGGCTCTCTTTGCTGCAAGAATTTTTTCTTTAATGCCTCCAACCGGCAATACCTGACCACGCAGTGTAATCTCCCCTGTCATGGCTAAAAAAGGTTTCACTCTTCTTCCGGTAAACGCACTTGCAATGGAGGTCATCATGGTGATACCGGCACTAGGGCCATCTTTTGGAACAGCACCTTCGGGTATGTGCATGTGAATACTTTTCTTTTGAAATTCATCGGGGTTGATATCAGATTTTCTTGCATTGGCCTGTAAATAACTCAGGGCCGTTGATGCACTTTCTTTCATTACATTCCCTAAGTTCCCTGTTAACTTCAGTTCGCCTTTACCCTCGGATAAACTTGTTTCAATAAAAAGAATTTCTCCACCAACAGCCGTCCAGGCAAGGCCAACAGATACACCCGGCATATTGGCTGTTTTATAAATCTCGTTGCTGTAACGGGGCTTACCTAATATCTTTTCAATATCATTACCGGTAATAGTTGGTTTGATCTTTCCTTTTATGGCAACTTCTTTTGCTTGTGAACGCATGACTGAAGCCAGTTGACGATCTAATTCTCTCACCCCGCTTTCTCTTGTATAGTCTTCAATTAGTTTACGCAAAACAGTATCGCTGATCTTAAACGGCATCTTCAACAAACCATGTGCTTCCTTTTGTTTGGGAACGAGATAATTTTTAGCGATCTCAATTTTTTCTTCTACTGCATAACCACTGAGATCAATTATTTCCAAACGATCACGCAAGGCCGGCTGAATAGATGCCAAACTGTTGGCTGTTGCAACAAATAAAACTTTACTCAAATCATACTCCATCTCTAAATAGTTGTCATAAAATGTATGATTCTGTTCAGGATCTAATAATTCCAGTAAAGCACTGGAAGGATCGCCCCGAAAATCAGTTCCCAGCTTATCAATTTCATCAAGAATAATAACAGGATTGGATGTTTTTATTTTTCTGATGGATTGTAAAATCCGTCCGGGCATGGCTCCTATATAGGTTTTGCGATGTCCTCTGATTTCACTTTCATCATGCAAACCACCCAAACTGATGCGGATATATTTTCTACCCAACGCTGCGGCAATACTTTTACCTAAGGATGTTTTGCCAATACCGGGAGGGCCGAGCAAACAAAGAATGGGGCTCTTCATATCACCTTTCAACTTTAATACTGCTAAGTATTCAAGAATACGTTCTTTTACTTTTTGAATGCCATAATGATCATGATCCAATACTTTCTTTGCTTTCTTTAAATCGTACTGATCAATCGTATAAACATTCCACGGAAGTTCAAGCAACAGATCGAGATGGTTATACACCACTGAATAATCTGGTGTTGAAGGATGCATCCGTTCCAGTTTTTCAATTCCTTTACGGAACATTTCTTTTGCTGCATCGCTCCACAACATGGCTTCGGCTTTCTTCTTCATTTCCTGTATCTCCAGATCGTTGCTATCGCCACCCAGTTCATCTTTGATGCTTTTCATTTGCTGCTGCAGAAAATAATCCCGCTGCTGCTTATCAAGCTCTGTTCTTGTTTTATTGGTTACTTTATTTTTGAGTTCGGTGTATTGCAATTCTTTCTGCAGCAGTGTGAGTAACAACTCGGCCCGTTCTTTAATGTTTTGTGTAACCAGTAAGCGTTGTTTTTCAGCAATATCGCTGTTGAGGTTATTACTCACAAAGTGAATAAGAAAAGAAGAGTTTTCAATATTTTTAAGGATGATAGATGCTTCACTGGGAATATTCGGCGATAACTGAATAATTTGTGCCGCCATGTCTTTAATCGATCCCGCAACAGCTTTAAAATTTTCATCTTCAGGTGTTGGTTCCTCTTTCAATACTTCAATGCCTGCTTTAAAAAAAGGGTCTTCTGATGTAATGGAAGTGATCTTAAATCTTTTCTTGCCCTGGATGATCACCGTTGTTCCTCCATCAGGCATTTTGATGAGCTTCACTACTTTGGCAATTGTACCAATCTCTTCCAGATCATTTACTGTTGGATCTTCTACGTTACTGTCTTTTTGAGCAACCACACCAACCAACTTGTTTGCTTTATACGCTTCATTCACGGCCTGAATACTTTTATCCCTTCCAACAGTAATTGGTAATACAACACCGGGAAACAGAACAGTATTACGTAAGGGGAGAATGGGCAATTCAGCAGGGATTTCCATTTCATCATCCTCTTCTTCCGAATCATTCAGCGGTATGATGGGCATGAAATCAACATCTTCTTCAATTGCTCTGAGGAATATATTCTTTTCGTTCATAATTTTTTCTTTAGTCAAATTGACAGATGGGCCCCTCATGAAGGGCCCTCCGCAATGTTTTACAGAAGTGCCAAGATTAGTGCCAGTCGGGGTGCAACTGCTAAATCTTCAGTACCTCACCCTCCCGTCCCTCTCCAAAGGAGAGGGATGCTACTTTAGTAATTCTATTGAATGACAGTAAGTATAGGTTTACCTACACAACCACTGGGCATTTGTATCTTCAACAGTGCAGCCAGTGTTGCTGCAATATCCGTCATGTACACTTGCTCATTGCTTTTACCCGGTTTAATTCCCCAACCATACCAAACCAATGGAATATGACTGTCGTAAGGATTCCAAAGCCCATGTGTGGTACCTACGCTGCCACCATCAATCCAGCCGGGAGCAAGAATGACCTGGATATCACCGCTTCGCTTGGGGTGCCATCCATTCGCCAGCCTGTTTTTTACTTCCGCATGCATCGGCTGGTCCATCAACTGATCAATTGCAAATACTCTGTCAACACCCTGTATATTTTTTACATAGCGAATGATGTCGTTAACAATCCCGCTTCTATCAAGTTTTGCAGTGTCAATCAAAGCATGATTTAAACTGATCTGGTAATTGTATGTACTCACAACCAAACCTGCTTTCCCATATTTTTCTTTCAGCAAAGTATTTAAATCACCCATCATCCTGTTGTCATCAACAACGCCACCAGGTAATTGATGCTCCTTTAAAAAGGCAGGTACATGTGCTACACCATGATCGGCTGTTAAGAAAGTTAAGTATTGTCCCTTGCCTACTGTCCTATCTAAATAATCAAACAACTCACCCAAATCTTTATCCAACCGCAGATAGGTATCTTCCACCTCTATTGAATTAGGACCAAATGAATGGCCAACATAATCAGGGCTTGAAAAACTAACGGCTAAAAAATCGGTAATGGAATCTTTTCCTAATTGTTCATTGCTGATGGCATCTTTTGTCAGCATCAATGTCAATGTATTTCCGAATGGTGTTGCAGAAATGGTTCCATAACTCTTGCCCGCAAAGCGTTTCAGATCATAAGGAAATCCTTTCTGATCAGCCCCGAAAGCTTTTGCCTCAAATTCATTTTCATCTTTAGTACTTTGAGTATAGGTTTTGATAGGATATAATGTGTTCCATCCTTTTTCATAAAAACCATCAGCCAGTTTTTTACTGTTGAAATTTTTTACCCATGCCGGTAAATCATTCATGTAATAAGTAGAAGTGATCCAGTTGCCGGAAACTCCATCATACCAATAAGCTGCATTGGCGCTATGGCCGGCAGGTAAAATGGCTCCCCGATCTTTAATGGCAATACCAATTACTTTACTACGGAAATTGGTAGCTAATCTTAATTCATCACCGATGGTTGTAGAGAAATTATTCTTAGGACTCATTTCTCCTGCAGTTGAATTTGTGCCAACTGTTTTCACCGTTTTATCTTCACTGCAATATATTGTTCTGTTTTTTTCATAATCCCACCATGCATTACCCGTTATACCATGTATGGCTGGCACACTGCCGGTATATACCGTTGTATGGCCACATGCAGTAACAGTTGGCGCATAAGGAATAAACGTGTTTTCGCAACTAAAGCCCTGGTTAAGCATCCGTTTAAAACCACCATCAGGAGAGTACCGGTTGTAATAACGATACAGAAAATCCCAACGCATCTGGTCAACCATAATCCCTATTACTAATTTAGGGCGTTGGGGAGATGCGTTGTTTTGTGTTGAAATGGTTGACTGTGTGTGAGACTCAAAAGCAAATAAAAAACTAAGTACAAAAAAAAGCAATCGCATACAATTGGTTTAGAAACAAAGATACCTATTGAACGGTGTGCCGGATGCTGTTTTTTGTGCGGAATTTGGTTACTTTCAATCGTTCATCATAGGTGACAAAACCTTACCTTTGCCGCAATTTTTGTACACATAACAATTTCATAATATGGCAGATATTTTTGAAAAGCTGATGAAGAATTCAGGCCCTCTTGGCCAGCACAGAGAAAGAGCACACGGATACTTTGCTTTTCCCAAACTGGAAGGTGAAATTGGCAGCCGCATGATGTTTCGGGGTAAGGAAAAAATTGTATGGAGCCTGAATAACTATCTCGGTCTGGCTAACCATCCTGAAGTACGCAGGATTGATGCAGAGGCTGCAAAACAATATGGATTAGCGTATCCGATGGGTGCACGTATGATGAGTGGCAACTCCAACCATCATGAACAATTAGAAAAAGAACTGGCAGAGTTTGAAATGAAAGAAGATGCCATATTGCTGAACTTTGGATACCAGGGAATCATGAGTGCGATTGATGCAATTTGCGGGCGACATGATGTAATAGTATATGATGCCGAAAGCCATGCCTGCATTATTGATGGTTTGCGTTTGCATCCAGGTCACAGGTATATGTATAAACATAATGATGTGGCCGATTGTGAAAAACAATTGCAACGGGCCGGTGCATTGATTGAAAAAAAAGGGGCCGGCGGAATTCTGTTGATTACAGAAGGCGTGTTTGGTATGGCAGGGGACCAAGGTAAGCTGAAAGAAATCTGTGCATTAAAACAACAATATGATTTTCGTTTAATGGTTGATGATGCACATGGTTTTGGAACATTAGGAAAAACAGGTGCCGGAGCCGGTGAAGAACAAGGTTGCCAGGATGAGATTGATCTTTACTTCAGCACATTTGCTAAATCAATGGCCTCCATTGGTGCATTTATGGCCGGGCCAAAAGTAATTATTGATTATATCCGTTATAATATACGCTCACAAATCTTTGCAAAGAGCTTACCAATGCCGATAGTGCTGGGTAATTTAAAGCGTTTGGAAATGCTCAAGACAATGCCCGAGCTGAAAGAAAAATTATGGAGCAATGCCAAAAAATTACAAACCGGTTTAAAAGAAAGAGGATTTGATATTGGAAAAACAGATAGCCCAGTTACACCTGTTTATATGAATGGTGGTGTAGAAGAAGCAACAGCCATGGTCATGGATCTCAGAGAAAATTATCACATCTTCGCTTCTATTGTAGTTTACCCAGTTATTCCCAAAGGGCATATCATATACCGCCTCATTCCTTCTGCTGCACATACAGATGCA
Source organism: Chitinophagaceae bacterium (assembly GCA_043754995.1). Lineage (GTDB taxonomy): Bacteria > Bacteroidota > Bacteroidia > Chitinophagales > Chitinophagaceae > Lacibacter. The sequence goes on along the minus strand of JAYUTS010000190.1, from coordinate 5,497 downwards.
GATATTGAAGAAACGTTACTTGCCTTTTCCGAAACAAAAGCCAAGCTGGAAGCAGGTGCTTATAAATCAGAATCAATTCCTGATATGACTGATGTAACTGGTAAGCGTTTTGATTATATGCTGGAAACACCAAGGAATAAATAAAAAAAATCATGATGATAAACACAAAGTCCCCACCTGCAGGCAGATGGGGACTTTTACATTTATCGTTTTACTTATGAAAGTTTTTCAACCTGCATATAATTCAATTCAACCGGTGTAGCACGGCCAAATACTTTTACAGCTACTTTCAATTTCTTCTTCTCATCATTTACTTCTTCAATAACACCATTAAAGTCGTTAAATGGTCCATCAATGATCTTGATCGTTTCACCCACAATAAATGGTTCACTCATTGTCATACCGGTTGAATCAGCCATTTCATCAACCTTACCCAGCATTTTATTCACTTCTGCTTTACGTAACGCAATGGGGTTTTCTTTACCTAAAAAATGAATCACATTACTGGCATTGCTGATAGTTTCACGGATATCATCACCCATTTTACCATTCTCAACTTCAATCATTACATACCCGGGATAGAAATTGCGTTCACGAACAACTTTTTTACCATTCGCAACTTTATATACTTTCTCAACAGGTAAGAACACTTGTTTAACAACTGTGTCCCATCCATTACGTGAAATTTCCTTATCCAGATATTCCTTTACTTTTTTTTCTTTGCCGCTCACGACACGAAGCACATACCACTTACTGGTTTCCACATTGGCAGTTTCAGACATGTTTTATTATTTGAAAAATGAATAAAAGAATTGAAGGGAACTGGCAATGCCTAAGTCCATTAACCATACAATAGCAGTAATGATGATTGTAGCAATTAAAACAATCATGGTTGATTGTTGCAACTGCTGCCAGGTGGGCCAGGTTACTTTTTCAAGTAATTCACGATAAGAATCTCTGAAATATGCCGATACTTTGTTCATAACATTTTTGTTTGAAGATTTGGAATTTGAAAATTGATCAACTCCGCTTTCAAATTTATTTTTTCAACTTTCTTCGCACGGGCACTAGGATTCGAACCCAGATCAAAGGTTTTGGAGACCCGTATGCTACCGTTGCACCATGCCCGTAGAACGCCTCCCTACCCTCCAAAGGAGGGATTAAAGTGGCTGATATTTATAAGAACTTTTAAAGAACAAAGTACCCAAGGTTGAAAACCATAGAGTACTTTGCTTTATAGAAACCAGTTTCCTAAGTCTCCGCCGGGGCGGAGATTTAGGGGGCTTTATTTTAAAATTTCAGTTACCTGACCGGCACCTACTGTACGACCACCTTCACGAATGGCGAATTTTAAACCTTTCTCCATCGCAATTGGTTGAATTAACTTAACAGTAAGGTTGGTATTATCACCAGGCATAACCATTTCTGTTCCTGCTGGTAATTCAACTTCACCGGTAACATCAGTTGTACGGAAGTAGAACTGAGGACGGTATTTCTGGAAGAATGGAGTGTGACGTCCACCTTCTTCTTTGCTCAATACGTAAACTTCACCTTTGAATTCAGTGTGAGGGGTAATTGATTTGGGAGCGCAGATAACCATACCACGACGGATATCTTTCTTCTCAATACCACGGAGGAGTAAACCAGCGTTATCACCTGCCTGACCTTGATCCAACAACTTCTTGAACATTTCAACACCTGTTACAGTAGAGTTAAGAGGAGCATCCATCAAACCAACGATTTCAACAGCCTCACCTACTTTCACAATACCACGCTCAATACGACCGGTAGCAACAGTACCACGACCAGTGATTGAGAATACATCCTCAACACTCATCAGGAATGGAAGATCAACCGGACGTGGAGGAAGAGGAATGTAGCTGTCAACAGCATCCATCAGATCTTCTACCGCTTTTACCCATTTTTCTTCACCAGCTAATGCACCGGTAGCAGAACCCTGGATGATTGGAGTATTGTCACCGTCAAAGCCATAAGAGCTCAACAGTTCACGAATTTCCATTTCAACCAATTCCAGCAACTCAGCATCATCAACTAAGTCAACTTTATTCATAAAAACAACAATCTGAGGTACGCCTACCTGGCGTGCCAAAAGAATGTGTTCTTTTGTTTGTGGCATAGGACCATCAGTTGCAGCTACTACAAGGATAGCACCATCCATTTGAGCAGCACCTGTGATCATGTTCTTTACATAGTCAGCGTGACCCGGACAATCTACGTGTGCGTAGTGACGGTTAGCTGTTTGATATTCTACGTGTGCAGTATTGATAGTGATACCACGCTCTTTTTCTTCAGGCGCACCATCAATTTCATCATACTTTTTAGCAACATTACCCATACCTTTTTTAGACAGGATTTCAGTAATTGCAGCCGTTAAGGTTGTTTTACCATGATCTACGTGACCAATAGTACCAACGTTTACGTGCGGTTTTTCCCGCTTAAAGGTCTCTTTAGACATCTTATTTGTTTTTAAATTGTGTTTACAAAACTGTTAAACTAACTATTTTATGTTATCAGCCCCAATGCTTCCATAAGCTATTGTTGCGTCGCACACTGCATCTTTTTTACTCTGCTCAACGATTTGAAGGTTCTGCTTCAAATAACCTGAGCCGTTAGTGAGAATCGAACTCACGACCTCTTCCCTACCAAGGAAGTGCTCTACCCCTGAGCTACAACGGCTGGCAGAGTGTGAGGAATCTCACATCAAATTATAACAAAGAACTTTTGAGAATCAAACTCACGGCCTTCCCGCTGTCAGCGGGATGCTCTACCCCTGAGCTACAACGGCTGGCAGAGTGTGAGGAATCTCACATCAAATTAATAAAGAACTTCCTTGAGCGGGAGACCAGGCTCGAACTGGCCACCTATAGCTTGGAAGGCTATCGCTCTACCAAATGAGCTACTCCCGCTTTTGAAATTGAAAATTACTCTATATTCCAAACATTTCAACTCTTTCTAAGAATTGCAAAATTTGAGTAGCCTCCTATTCTATTGACTAAACTACAAATTGTCTTTGTGGGCAGAGTAGGGTTCGAACCTACGTACTCGTAAGAGAACAGATTTACAGTCTGTCGCCTTTAACCACTCGGCCATCTGCCCATATTATCAAAACAAAATCTTTTTCCTGAGCCACTTGTCGGACTCGAACCAACGACCTGCTGATTACAAATCAGCTGCTCTACCAACTGAGCTAAAGTGGCATAAACAAATTCAATTACTTTGATTCTTTGTAAAAAGCAAACAAAAGGATGAAAACCTTAATCGTTTGATTTATAGCCAAAAGTCATCTCTGTAAAGAACTTCGTCATGCACACACGTATGCACCCCGTTTTTTGGGAAGGCAAAGGTAAAGGAAAACACGAAACGGAAAAATTTTAAAAGGGAAAAATTATGTTGTGGAAAGAAGTTAATGAAAGTGAAAAAAAATCCCTCCGTGTTGCGGAGGGATTGAAGGTTAAAATGTTGTTTACAAATCGTATTGTTTTTCTTTTTTTCTTTTTAGTTGAATAATGAGTGAATCCATTGCTTCATCAAATGACTCTTCGAATGATTTAGAGGAGTGCTTTACAAATAAATGCTGTCGTGGCACATGAACTTTAATTTCAGCTACCTTGTCCTTAATGTTGTGCATTACGTTGTCTAATTTCAGAAATACATCAACTTTCATAATCCGGTCGTGAAAGCTGTAAAGCTTCTGTACTCTCTGTTTTACGTACTCAAGAAGTTTTGCGTCTGCGTCAAATCGTACGGTTTGGATCTTAACGGTCATAGCGTTCCAAATTTAAGCTAGTTAAAAAATAATGTGAAAGAACTGGTTTTTTCAGTTTGAGTATTGATTATTTCCAGTGCATACAAGTTACGCCTGTAAGCCCAGTAAACAAAATATTTTTCACCTCTTTTCTATACATTTTAACAGCTTTCTTCAATGGGAAAAAGCAATAGAAATTTTCAAAAACTGATCAGGCTTTGGGATGTGCCTTTTTATGCACATCCTTCAACTTTTCAATGGTATTATGGGTGTATATCTGAGTGGCAGCGAGGCTGCTATGACCCAATAATTCTTTTACAGCATTTAATTCGGCGCCATTATTCATTAAATGCGTGGCAAAAGTGTGGCGTAAAACATGGGGACTTTTCTTTTCAATGGTTGTTATGAGTGAGAGGTATTTTTTAACAACCAACTGTACGTATTTGGGATAAAGTTTCTTCCCTTTTTCATTTACGAGCAGGTGTTCAAATACCAGTTCTTTGAAATGGCTTTGTTTTTGTTCTAAAAAATGCTGCAGGCTGCTGTTCATTTCCTTTGAAAGTGGAATCAAACGCTCTTTATTTCCTTTACCCAATATTTTCAGGTTGCTTTTATTAAGATCAACCTGGGTTTCTTTCAAAGAAATTAATTCACTTAACCGCATACCCGAACAGTAGAGCAACTCCATGATCATTTTATGAATGATCCCTTCCCATGTTTGGGGAAACTCAACATGGTTAAACAATGTCTCTGTATCTTTTTGCTCTACATAGGAAGGCAACCGTTTGCTTTGTTTGGGTGAAATAATCGTTGTCATAGGCGACACCTCAATTAAATCCTGCCTGAGTTGAAACTTGAAAAACGATTTTAAACTGGATATTCTTCTGTTAATGGTTTTAGCCGAAGCTCCGGCTGTCTTTTGCTCAGCCATCCAACTTCGGATAAAAGTTGGTTTTATGTCTTTTACCAGAAGTTCACCGAATTGAATAATGAGAAAATCAAAAAAGAATGTGAGATCGTCCTGGTAAGATCGGATCGTATGAGGAGAGTATCGCTTTTCAAACTTGAGATACTCTATAAAAGAATAAAAGGGGGTTGTGCTTTGATTGGGCATAAATACAGATAGCCGTAAAGTTACAAAACCTTACGGCTATCCGCTATATTCTGAAAGAGAAGAATATTACTTCACTTCAATTTTTCCGCTGGCGATCTGCTGCTTATAGATAGCTTTTAATACATCAGCTCTGCGACGTATGGATGGCTTAATAAAAGCCTGACGCTCACGCAACTGAAGAAGAACTTTGCTTTTTTCGAATTTCTTCTTGTACTTTTTTAAAGCCTTGTCAATGTTTTCGCAATCTTTTGAATCAATGATCAGCATAATTATGATACCTCCTTTAAGGTTTTTAGAGGCGCAAAGATAGGGGAATATGTAAATATTGAGTAATTATCAGAAGATTTTTTTGCCGGTAATCCTTTCATCCAAATATTATTACCCCTCAATTGCACAGTTGGAGTTTTAATCTGAGGTTACTTATGAAAGCCTTTCATCTCTCTTTGCTCAAAACTCAGCAAAGCAAGTCAAAAAATCTGCTAATTTACACTCATGTTCACTGGCATAATTGAAATGATTGGTATTGTTGATGAAATGCAGCAAACTGGCAGCAATAAAACATTTTGGATCAGTTCCTCCATGTCAAAAGAACTGAGCGTTGACCAGAGCGTGTCTCA
>JAYUTS010000189.1:0-6659 GCA_043754995.1 Chitinophagaceae bacterium | reverse complement strand
AGTGTGATCCCGCTGGGACTCGAACCCAGGACCCCAACATTAAAAGTGTCGTGCTCTACCAACTGAGCTACGGAATCATCAAAAACATGTCTGTTTTTTAGGAGTGCAAAAATAGGGTAATTACAATTTGCACCCAACTTTTAAAAAAAATACTTCATACATTCATTTCAGGAAACAAATCTAAATGCTGTAGGCTGGCGTACTTTTGCAAAACAAACACATGAGAATGGATTTCAATAATAAGGTAGTCGTTATCACCGGAGGCAGCGAGGGTATTGGCAGGGCATTAGTAAATAGTATGTTGAAGAGGGGGGCTAAAGTGGCAACATGCGGCCGTAATCATGATAAACTTTATCAGTTGCAAAAAAATTATCCCGGAGCTCCTTTACATGTTGTTGTAGCGGATGTAAGCAACGAAAATGATTGTAAAAAATTTATTCAGTCAACCATTGATACGTTTGGTGGTATTGATGTATTAATTAATAATGCAGGTCTCTCCATGCGGGCATTGATTGAGGATGCCGATGTGAATGCTTTTAAACGATTGATGGATGTGAATTTCTGGGGAACAGTTTATTGTACCAAGTTTGCATTGCCATCCATTATAGAAAGAAAGGGAACCATTGTTGGTATTTCATCGATTGTGGGCAACAGGGGCATCCCCGGCCGCAGTGCCTATTCTGCATCGAAGTTTGCCATGCAGGGTTGGCTGGAAGCATTGAGAGTGGAAATGTTTCAGCATGATGTAAATGTATTATGGGTTTCTCCCGGTTTTATTGCTACCAATATCAGAACGTCTGCATTGAATGCTGAAGGCAAGTCAATTGGCGAAACACCAATGGATGAATCGAAGTTAATGAGCGCAGAAGACTGTGCAGATCATATCATACATGCTATAGAAAAGAAAAAACGGACCGTAGTGCTTACTCTCACCGGAAAAGCAACCGTATTTATGAGTAAATTTTTCCCATCCATCACAGATAAATACATTCATAAATTTTTCTTCAAAGGAGGAAAGCTCATTAAATAAAAAATAAAGAAAAAAGGTTCTCCTTAAAAAGGAGCAACATGCTTCCGCTGGTTTTACATGTTTAATTCTTTATTTTTAATTTTTCAATCCCATTCATGCCATTACTAACCCTTACATCAGACATAGGCGAAAAAGATTACCTGACCGGGGCAGTAAAAGGTGCTTTATTAAAACTGGATCCTTCCTTTCAGTTAATTGATATCACTCATCATCTTTCGCCTTTTAATGATCCGCAGGCTGCTTATGTTGTAAGAAATGCAACCAAGCAATTTCCTGCAGGTACATTTCATATACTGCTCATCAACCTGTTTCAATACAAGCCCGAGCATTTGCTCATGGTTCATCATAATAACCAGTACTTCTGTTTGGCCGATAATGGTCTCATCACCATGATCCTTGAAGAAACACCTCAGGAAGTGGTGTCACTTTCGCTTGATAAATCAGCAGCAAGAAATACATTAGCATGTACAGAAGTATTCGGCCGTGCAATTCAGCAAATTGCAGGAGGGAAAAAGTTAGAAGATATAGGCGATGGTTCTATCTCCATCCAGGTACGCAACCCACTCAGGCCCATTACTACCAATCAATATATGGAAGGGCAAATCATTTCCATTGATCATTTCGAAAATGTGATCGTCAATATTACACAGGATGAATTTGAAGCGCAACGTAAAGGCCGTAGGTTTAAAATTGTGTTTAAGAGAGATGAAGTAATCGACCGTTTCAGTGAAACCTATGCGGATGTAAATGAAGGAGAGAAACTGGCCATGTTCAATTCAGCCGGATATCTTGAAATAGCCATCAACAAAGGAAATGCCGCCGGTTTGTTTGGCCTGCACGGCTACTCCGAAAAAAGCAGCAGCCAATACACGCAGAGCCGGTTATTCTACCAAACGGTACGGGTTTATTTTGAATAAGCCCCCTCCGCCCCCTGAAGGGGGAACTATCACCACTCAACTCATACTTTTTATCCATTAAATGAAATAATTGTGAGATTGATTTATGATGATTAAGGATTCACAGCAGATGTGTTAGAAATAAAATTTTATAGATGAAATACAGTACCGTCCCTCTCTTTTGGAGAGGGAAAGAGGGTGAGGTTCTGTTAAAACAGAATACAAATTCTCGTTTATACCCCCATCTCCTTATTTTTGCCTGCCCGCATTAAAACGGGTCTAAACCAATCGCTTTTTATGAATTTCCAAAAGCTCAACAACATTACAGGCTGGATTATTGGCCTCATTGCATGCGCTGTTTATATTATTACCATGGAACCCACAGGTAGTTTGTGGGATACAGGCGAATTTATTTCCTGTGCTTATAAATTAGGTATCCCGCATCCTCCCGGTGCTCCTTTGTTTTTATTGCTGGGCAGGCTGTTTACATTGTTCACTCCCGGCGATGCTGCAATTGGTGTAAACCTTCTTTCAGCATTATCAAGCGGGGTTACCATTATGTTCCTTTTCTGGACCATTACTCATTTTGGAAGAAGAATGGTTCAAAAAGGGAATGAAGAATTGCAGGGTAACCAATTATTCAGCGTAATGGCAGCCGGTGTTATTGGCGCATTGGCTTATACGTTCAGCGATTCTTTCTGGTTTAGTGCTGTTGAAGGTGAAGTATATGCCCTGTCCTCCCTGTTTACGGCTGTTGTATTTTGGGCTATCCTCAAATGGGAACATGAAGATATTAAAGCAGGTGAAGATGATATCAAACGCACACATGCTGAACGTTGGATTATTATGATCTTCTTTATGATGGGATTAAGTATTGGTGTGCATCTGTTGAACCTCTTAACCATTCCCGCTATTGTAATGGTCTATTACTTCCGCAGATATAAACCAACATGGACAGGCGGTATTATTGCCTTCATTATAGGAGTTGCTTTGATTGGTGTGGTGCAAAAGGCCGTTATCCAATGGAGTATTTCAAGTGCAGGCTGGTTCGATCGTCTATTTGTAAACACATTCAATCTGCCATTCTTCTCAGGATTTATTTTCTTTTTTGCCATCATCGCTGCCCTTATCTGGTTCGGATTAAAATGGGCGCAGAATAATCACTGGCGTTTTTTGCGATTGGGTTTGTGGAGTTTTACATTTATGCTGGTAGGTTATTCTACCTATGTTACAACTATGATCCGTTCCAATGCCAACCCCGGTATTGATATGAACGATGTAAACAACCCTATCTCTCTGGTTAGCTATCTCGGTCGTGAACAATATGGCGATGTGCCTTTATTAAAAGGACAGGTATTTACTGCAGAGCCTGAGTATGAAGATGTAGGTGACGTTTATCAACGGATAGCTGATAAATATGAAATTGTTGGCAAAAAACGTAAAGCAGTTTATCCTGCTGAACAAACAATGGTCTTTCCACGGGTATGGGATGCCAGCAATGATCAGGGACATGCTGATTATTATGCACAGTTTTTAGGAATAGAAAAATTACAGAACAAACAAACAGGACAAACATCTTATGAGCGTGACCCTGACATGGCTGATAACTTCAAGTTTTTCTTCAGTTACCAGATCAGGATCATGTACTGGCGTTATTTCATGTGGAATTTTGCCGGTAAGCAAAATGATTTGCAAGGTGTGGGCGAAAGAAGAAATGGTAACTGGATCAGCGGCATTTCTTTTGTTGATAATATGCGTTTGGGTAATCAGAAAATGATGCCCGACAGTTTAAAAAATAACAAGGCAAACAATACATTATTCTTCCTCCCTTTCTTACTTGGGTTGTTTGGTATTATTCAGCAATACAGTAAACACAAACGTGATGGACTAATAGTTGGCCTGCTGTTTTTATCAACCGGACTTGCGATTGTATTATACCTCAACCAGGCCGGTCCGCAACCACGTGAAAGGGATTATGCCTATGTGGGTAGTTTCTATGCATTTGCCATCTGGATAGGTCTTGGATTTTTCCTGGTGAAAGAAATGACGGAAAAACTCATGAAAGGTGCAGTTGCATCCTATGCCGCAGCAGCATTGTGTTTCCTTGCCGTGCCTGTATTAATGGCCAGCCAGGAATGGGATGATCATGACCGCAGTAAAAAAACAATTGCGCCCGATCTTGCAACTGATTATTTAGAAAGCTGTGCACCCAATGCAATTCTATTTACGGTTGGTGATAATGATACCTATCCATTATGGTATGCACAGGAAGTAAAAGGTATTCGTCCTGATATCAGGGTGATCAATACCAGTTTATTGGGAACAGACTGGTACATCAATCAACTCCGGTATAAAGTAAATGAGAGCGATCCCATTGATGTCATCTGGAATGAAGAACAGATTGCAGGCGATAAACGGAATGTGGTTTATTATATTCCTAAATCACAAACCGATACTTCTTATGCTGATCTATATACACAAATGAAAGACCAGGCTGGCAGCGATGCAGAAAATAAAATGTACCGTGCACAAAATAGTGAGTTGCTGAATTATTTTTCTTTTAATCGTGTTACTGTTCCGGTTGATAAAAGTTTTGTTGTACAGAACGGAACGGTTACAGCAAAAGACAGTGTTGTGAATGAAGTGAAATTCCAGCTCACCAAAAGCTATCTCTTTAAAAATGATGCAGCTATATTGAATGTTATTGCTGCCAATAAATGGAAACGCCCCATTTACTTTACGCAACCATTGCAATTAGGCTTTGATGATTACCTGCGCCAGGATGGATTAAGTTATCGCCTGGTACCTGTTGCCAATGCCAGAGGAACGGTGAATGTAGATTGGATGTTTGATAAAGTGATGAATAAATTCAAGTACGGCGGGGCCGATAAAGACGGTGTTTATTTTGATGAAGAAAACCGCCGGCATATGGTAAACATCCGTAATGCCCATATGATCCTTGCCATGAATTTAATTTCATCAGGCCGTAAAGAAGATGCAAAGAAAGTATTGCAGCGTGCCGATCAGATGTTGAAAGATAAAAATGTGCCTTATGCAATGGCCAGCCGTTATGGGAATGATCATAATGAAAAGAGCTACTATTTTGCATTAACGGCTTTCCAGGCAGGTGACCTGGAAATGGGCAAACGTATCATGGAAGCAGTGAAGAAAGATTGCCAGCAACAGGTGGCTTATTATGAATCAACTTCTGATGTTGTTGATGGCAGATCACCATCGGAGTATGAATATCAAATGGCCAAGCAATTGATACAGGGGATTGATAATTCATTGAAAGAATATGCACAAGGAGTAAAACCGGCTACGGATACTATACAAAATAAAGAAGTGCCGCAAACCATTAAAAACTCATCTGATACAAATAAGTAAAAGAGACGTATGATAGTAATTGCCGGTAAGACGGTAAGAAGAAAAAAAACTTTACTTCTTATTTTCTTACCGGCATTTTTTTGCATTCAACTTTGCCAAAGTTTAGAGATCATTTTGATTGCAGTGAGGTTGATACAACTTTGGCAAAGTTTTCAGCGGTATTTATTTTTTTGCATTTGCGTTGTATTCCTGTTCAATGGTTTGAACAACTGACACCATGTATTTTACAAACTTGGTGCTTTGTTTATCAATCTGTTTGTTCAGTTTTACATACATGCCGATAGAGGAGATGCCCACTTTCTGAAAATTCTGCACGTTCGTAATATCATTGCTTAACTGAGGGGTAATGGTTGTTCTTGCACTGGGAATATAAACCCAACCAAAAGGAACGGCAAAACCTGTTGCAATTAAAGCAGCAGCAGTACCAATACCGGCAATACTTACGGCCGTACCAACAAGGTTTTGTTTTGATCGTACAAACTTCACACGAACTACTTTTACCTGGCAACTGGTGGTTTGTACGCCACTGTTAAGGGATAGTTTAAAGTGATGGCTTTCGCTGTTATATACTTCAACAAACTTTGTCATTTTTTTTAAAATAGCCTGTTGGTACTCATATTCCTGCACAATACGTAAATCTAATTGCAGATGAAGTGTATCGATCTTTGCATCCTGTTTTACCAAAAGTCTGGGTCCTTTGCAGGAAGAAAAAATGGTTAGTGTCAGCAGGCTGAGAATGACAAAATGAACGGGGTTTCGCATGAAGATGTGTTTTTTCTGCCAGCAAAATAAGAAATCGGCAGTAAACCTGTCAAGAACTTTTCGGGTTCGGTATTTGTTATTCATTATTTACAACTTTGATCGGGAAAAACTTTGGCAAAGTTTGGAGTTGATATTTCTATTTAAGCAGGTTTTTACAACTTTGCCAAAGTTCTTTTCAATAGGTTGTTTTTTTAAAACTGAAATCCTTTAAAACTGTTAATTGAATTTGAAGTAAATTGATACTCCATTATGATAGGGAATTTTTTTTCTAAATACGATCCTTCACAAAACGGTAAATCAAAGTTTGAGCAACTGCTCGATTTGTTTACCCAATTGCTCACATATACCAGTGGCGATGTAGCGGAAGCGATGGATTGGCTCAACCAGTTAGATCGTCAATATCAACTCACCAATGATGAGTATGGTATGGGCGATTTTATTGATGAGCTGAAAGAGAAAGGCTATCTCGGGGAAAACAATATTACCGGGCAATTTAATATCACTTCTAAAACAGAACAAACCATCCGCCGGCAATCACTGGAAGAGATTTTTGGTAAACTCAAAAAAACAAAACAGGGCAATCA
>JAYUTS010000188.1:0-2969 GCA_043754995.1 Chitinophagaceae bacterium | reverse complement strand
TAAGAGGCACTAAAGGTTTCTTTAATCTTACAACTATATCTGCATCGGTAAAACAAAAATTATCGGAGAGTACCAGCATTGCTTACCGCTTTGGATACGATGACCGTGACTTTTCCGCACAGAATTTTTATACAACGTTTCTATCTGATACTGCAACAGAAGCGGTTGTAAGCCGCTGGCATCATTTAAAACTGATGCATGAAAAGAAGAAACACCGTTTTTCATTTGATGCTGGTTACAAACAGGCAGATGATGTATATCGCTTTCGTAAAGCGGTTGGAGCTAATGTAAATAACTCTTCCTTATTCCAATCGCTGGCTGTGTACGATTATACGCTCAATGAGAAATCAAGCATTACTTCCGGTGTACAATTCATCAGTCGTAAAATTGTTTCGAACGACAGAGGTAATCATGAAGTATCAAACGCAGGTGCTTTCGTTTTACTGAATCAAAAGATTGGTAAAGCTCTACAATTAAACCCTGCTTTACGTGTTGATTGGAATGAACGTTCAGGTTGGGAGCTCGTACCCCAGTTGAATGCTTCTTATCGATACGAATACTTCTTGTTCAGGGGAAGTGTTGGGCGTACAACAAGAGATGCTGATTTTACGGAACGATTCAATAATTATCAACGCAGTCCGGTTCCTTCGGGTCAGCGTATTGGCAATCCTGATCTGGTATCTGAAACATCATTCAGTTATGAGTTGGGTGCAGATTATTTTATCGGCACATCACTCAAATTTTCAACTACCTGGTTCGAACGTTTCCAGGAAAATATCATCGACTATGTTATAACTCCCTATGCAAATATGCCACGACAATCCAATCTGGCAGCAGGTGGTATTTACAATTTGGCGAAAAATATTAATAAAGTAAACACAACCGGCATTGAAACAGATATTCAATACCAGCAAGAGTTCAATACAAATCATAGACTTGTTGCCGGCATTGGCTTTGTATGGATGCGCAGCCGCAGCAGCGATACCATTCCTTCCCTTTACATTTCGAATCATGCAAAGGAACTCATCAACTTTAATGTCATCTATCGCTACAAAAAAATCGGGATCGGTGTAAATGGTTTGTATAAAAACAGGCGGCAGCAAAGTGCTGCGGCAGCATTTGTTCCTGTTTCAAAAGATTATTTTTTATTGAATACCCGTGTTGACCTTTACCTGCTGAAAGACAGGCTGGGCTTGTTTGTGCAGGCAGACAATGTATTCAATCGCCGTTACAGTGATATATTGGGAAGCAGTATGCCCAACCGCTGGGTGATGGGTGGAATAAAAGTGATCTTATAATCAACAGATTTTCGGGATATTTACAACCTCATAAACGATTGTATGCAGGATATTTTAAAGCAATTAGGCATCAAAGAAAACAACAAAGGAGTTTCAACAGGAACAAACTGGTTATCATCAACGGGAGAAATTATTTCATCTTCCTCCCCTGTTGATGGAAAAGCAATTGCCTCAGTTGCTGCTGCTGATAAAGAAGCATATGAAACAGTTATTCAAAAAGCCACAGAAGCTTTTAAAGAATGGCGAAACTGGCCTGCGCCAAAAAGAGGTGAAGTGGTACGGCAGATTGGTGAAGCCCTTCGTGCAAAAAAAGAACCACTGGGCAAATTAGTTTCTTACGAAATGGGCAAAAGTTTACAGGAAGGTTATGGCGAAGTACAGGAGATGATTGACATTTGCGATTTTGCTGTTGGTTTATCAAGACAATTGCACGGTTTAACCATGCACAGTGAACGTCCGTTGCATCGCATGTACGAGCAATGGCATCCAATGGGTATTGTTGGAATCATTTCTGCATTTAATTTTCCAGTTGCTGTTTGGAGCTGGAATACTATGCTGGCATGGGTTTGTGGCGATGTTTGTATCTGGAAGCCATCAGAAAAAGTTCCTTTATGTGGTATTGCCTGTCAGTTGATTGCTGCAGAAGTATTTGCAAAAAATAATGTACCAGAAGGTGTAAGTTGTTTAATACAAGGTGGCAGGGAAATTGGTGAATGGATGAGTCATGATACGAGGGTGCCATTGGTTTCTGCAACAGGAAGTACGAGAATGGGTAAGGCAGTTGGTGCGGCTGTGGGTGAACGTTTGGGAAGAAGTTTATTAGAATTGGGTGGAAACAATGCCATTATCATCAGCGAACATGCCGATTTGAATATTGCTATTCTTGGCGCAGTGTTTGGAGCAGTTGGTACAGCAGGGCAACGTTGCACCAGTACAAGAAGATTGATCATTCATGAAAGTATTTATGATTCAGTGAAAGAAAAATTAATTGCAGCATATAAACAATTAAGCATTGGCGATCCCTTGAATGAAAGCATTCATGTGGGGCCGTTGATTGATAAAGACGCTGTTGCTGCATACTTAAAATCTATTGAACAATGTAAAGCAGAAGGTGGAAACTTTTTGGTGGAAGCTGCTGTATTATCAGGTGCAGGCTATGAAAGTGGTTGTTATGTAAAACCATGCATTGCTGAAGCAAAACCAGCGTATAAAATTGTGCAACATGAAACCTTTGCTCCTATTTTGTATTTGCTGAAGTATTCAACCATTGAAGAAGCAATCGCTATTCAAAACGAAGTGCCGCAGGGATTATCTTCTTCTATAATGACATTGAATCTACGTGAAGCGGAGCAATTCTTATCCGTTGCAGGAAGCGACTGCGGCATTGCCAACGTAAATATTGGAACAAGTGGTGCTGAAATTGGCGGAGCATTTGGCGGTGAAAAAGAAACGGGTGGTGGCAGGGAAAGCGGAAGCGATGCCTGGAAAAATTATATGCGCCGGCAAACCAATACCATCAATTACTCTGATAAACTGCCGCTGGCGCAGGGGATTAAGTTTGATTTGTAGCATTTAATAACCAGATATACCAACCGCCATTTCTCACTGGAAGTGGCGGTTTTTTATTGCTGGTTATTTATGTAATCCCATCTCACACTTTAATACTTCGCC
>JAYUTS010000187.1:0-6710 GCA_043754995.1 Chitinophagaceae bacterium | reverse complement strand
GGGAAAAAAGTAGTGACAGGAGAAAATTTCTTACCTCCCGCCAAAGAAAAAAAGAAATTGAACTGATATTTGTTACAAAAAACTAATCATAGGTATGCCATACTTTGAAAGTATGGCATACCTGTTTCGCAGCAGTTTCATATACAGGTATTTTCATCTTTACTTATACAAGATGTCTGACGTCTTACCTACGTCCTGACATCGTCTCCGAAAAAGCAAGAGTGCAGGTGCCAGACCTTGCAAAGGTCAGACACCGGTTTGAATAACATGAACAACCAGTCTTAACGTTTCCTTCAACAATAACTTTTAACCATAACGTTTTTTCTGTATGAGAAAAATAACCATCATCATCGCTTTCATCATCACAGCTTTTAGCTCTTTTGCTCAAACCAGTCAATCAAATACACTGCTTGTGCGGCATGATACAACAGTTTTACAAACTGATGAATGCGAATGGATCATCAAATCACTGATAACAAATACCTCAACACACACTTCTGAGATTGGTAAATCAGTCCCTCAAATTATTCTTGAAGCCATTGCAAAAGGAAAGATCAAAGCCATTGATGTGGAAACCAATCAACCCATTGCGGCAAAAGAAATATTTACCTGGCGAATAGGAACTGATACGGTTCTAACTTTTGATGAAGCAGGGAATGAAAAATACAGTGTTGTACAACATCTGCGCAACGCTGATAAAATATCAAGGATCAAAGTTTACCAGGATTGGTATTTTGATCTTTCAACAAAAAAGTTTCTGTCCACTATAAAATGGATTGAATTAATGGAAGAAGTTCATACGCACACTGGAAATTTTATCGGCTATATGCCTTTGTGTAGAATTTATTATTGAGAAAATAAGATGAGATTTTGCATGAACCGACTTCGTTGTGCATCATGAATTCTCTTACTTTTATTTCATGAAACAATCCATTGCACATCTTGCCCTTGTTGTAAAAGATTATGACGAAGCCATTCAGTTTTATACAAAAAAATTACATTTCACATTAGTTGAAGACACCATCTTGAGCGAAACCAAGCGCTGGGTACTTATTCGTCCGCCCGGTTCAGACGGATGCTGTTTGCTTTTAGCTAAAGCGGCAACAGACGAACAAAGCAGCAGGGTTGGTAATCAAACAGGAGGTCGGGTATTTTTATTTTTACATACAGATAATTTTCAACGGGATTACCAAAACCTGCTGGATCAACATATCAATATTGTTCGTGAGCCTGTAACAGAAGTTTATGGAACAGTTTGTGTGTTTGAAGATCTGTATGGTAATTTGTGGGATTTAATTGAACCCAAAAGATAAATTTATATAGGGCTGAAAATAATTTTAAAGTAACATAATACATTTGCAAATTTTGATTCGTTTCAACTTTCATTTACAGGTTGTTATCTTCACCAACCGATAAGAAAAATATTTTGTACCAGTGGCATTTACTGCTATTAGCTGCTTTTGCCTCACGCTCTGTACTTTTGTAAAACGCAAGTGCATAAAATCTAAGATAAATATTTAATGACTTTATAATTATTTGATGCGTACCTCTTCATCACACCTTCAATATCCGCTCCATAAATTGCCTTAACGCATTTGACTTTTGCAGCAACTCATGATAATCTGCCTCGCATCCCGTGGCCTTCAGTACAAAAAGATGATTCAATACTTTTTTCAACGATCCGTTTTGTTGCAAAGCAGCTTCATCCTGCATCAATAGCAATGCCCAGTTCTGCAAAATAAATTTCATAGTGGGCTCTTCACTATTTTTTATTTGTAACAAATCTGCCAGTTTTTTTTCCTTGCCCTGCTCAAAACGTTCACGGTTGTTTTTATATTGCTGTTGAAGAACTGAAGCATAAGCAAGACTCAAATCATTGGCATCAAACCGAACAGCATTTTTTTGCAGAATCAGTTCCAGTTTACTTTCAGCCAACTTTTTTAACACAACTGCCGGGCTTCGATAAGCGGAATCGGCTTTTATTTTTTCTGATTCTGCTTCGGCAATTTCCAATGGGGCTTTGAGCACTGGTCTGAACCCGGCATGATAGTACACCCAAAATGCACCTGAGTGAATGCCATCGCTGTTTTTATTTCCAATCTGGTAAGGGTCAACGGTAAATCTTTTTAGCTTGTACACCTGTGCATGTAATTGCAATACCTGCAGAAAAATATATTGTGATTCACCACCACGATAAGCCGGAAATACATTAAGACCAATACGTCCGCTATCAAATAATAACCAGGAGCCGGCATATGCCACCGGTAATCCATTTTTAAAAACCGTGTACCCAATATAGCTATCAATCGGATGGCGACGTTCAGGAGTCATTTCCAAAAGAGCAATACTAATTCCTCTTGCTAATTGATAATAGGAAACAAGTTTGGCATCAGCAAAACTGATAGGATCTATCTCCCGCAGATGACGTACCAGTATCATTCTGCTGCAATCAATAATTTCTGCAGCTTCGCTTTCGTTCAATTTTACTTTTACAGGTTTTGCACTATTCGTAGGTTGTATTTCTTTGCGTAAAAGTTTTGTATGATAATAGGGTTTGATTAAAGATTTACGCAGTACACTATGTGCTGTAAAATAAAATTCGGTGTTAACGCCAATGGCACTCCACAGTTCATCTTTCACTTCAGTACGGCTGTTGTTGTTTTCAAAAATGGCAAGCAATCCGTCGAGTAAATTCTCTTGTGGAAGTAATGTTCGTTCAATCCACTCTTTCCAGTTAAAATAGGAATCCTGTAATATTTCTGATTCCAGTTTGCTCATCATAGCAGAGAGAATCGCTTGTATTTGTCCATCAGTTGCTTCAAAAGATGAGATGTTTATGTTTGCTGCGTATCGTTTGCGTAACCACTTCACCATTTCAAAACCAAAGGCGGCACAAACTGCAGTACCCGTAATACCTGTGTTGTATAACCTGTATTGTCTGTTTTCATTGGCCTGTATATATGTATGCAGTTGATGGAGGGTTTGATTGGCTAGGTTATAAACCGCTGTATTATCAGGGTAGGCAATTAAAAACAAAAGCGTATCAGCATAGAGTTGAAAATCCTTTTTACTTTTTACAGTAGTAAGTTGAATCGTATTCAGCAATTTTATTTTTTCTGCAGCATCTTGTTTCCCAAAATGTCTGCGTATGTTAAATAGCTGATGTATTAGTGATTCATTTTTTTTCATGGAAAACGTATAACGACCGAAACGGGTTGTTACAGAATGAAAGTTAACTCAATTAATTTTCCCTCCATTACCTGGCTCCCGGAGGACATTTCTCTTGCAGATAAGAAGTGTACATTTTCATTAAATGAGCAAAGGTGCCCTGCCCTTCGTTAATATTATGGGTACGATTGGGATAAGCCATATACTTAAATAATTTCCCGTGTTTGATTAATTCATTCAATAACAATTCTGCATTGCTGTAATGCACATTATCATCGCCTGTGCCATGTACATATAATAAACTTCCTTTTAAATTCTTTGCGTAGGTAACCGGTGACCCTTTAATAAAATCATCTTTGTTTTCCTGTGGCAAGCCCATATAACGTTCCTGGTAAATATTATCATAGAACAACTGGTTGCTTACTGCTGCAATAGAAATTCCTGTTTGAAACAGATCGGGGTATTGAAATAATAAATGCAATGTGGTTGATCCGCCACCACTCCAGCCCCATGCAGCTACTCTTGATGGATCGAGGTATTTGCGTTGCTCCAGTAATTTCTTCATTCCCATTGCCTGGTCACGGATATTGAGCCGGCCAATTTGTTTGTAAATACTTTTTCTCCACTCAGCTCCTTTCAATGTAGGAGTACCACGATTATTGAGCGATACATAAAAATATCCCTGTTCATTAAAATCTCCATTGAACATAAAATTATTCCCGGCATAAAAATCATCTTCCACTGTTGTTGTAGCGGGTTCGCTGTACACATATAATACAACAGGATATTTTTTTGTGCTGTCGTAGTTTTTTGGCTTGCTCATCCATCCATCCATGGTTACACCATCTTCCGTTGTAATCGTAAAGAACTCGAGGTTGGGTCTGGCAGCGGGTTTAATGGTTTTTAAAAGATCATCGCCTGCAACAGGTTGATGGGCGGGCAAACTGATCAATTGCGAAACAGGCATCACCGATCTGCTGGTGAAACCATGCATACCAAATTTTCCATTGGGCGATAATTCATAGCTGTTGGTGCCGCTATATCCTTCAGGTGTAACACGTACAGTTTTACTTTTACCATCCATCTTTACCTTATAGAGATAACGTTGAATGGGATTATCAGGTGAGGCAATAAAATACAGTTCATTATTAGCTTCATCTACAGCACTGATGGTTGCAATATCATAATTGCCGATAGTGAGCAGCGTTTCTTTTCCATCTTTTGCTACTTTATAAATATGGCGCCAACCATCTTTTTCACTCACCCATAAAAATGCAGCACCGTTATTGATGAAGTCCCAACCTTTGGGATCATCATCATTCCAACGGCTTTTAATATCGATCCATGCCTTATCCGTTTCCGTATAAAACAAGGAGGCCACTCCGGTTGATGCATTACAGAAATAAAGTTTGCTTTCGTTTTGTTTGCGGTTGAGTTGTTGTACAA
This sequence comes from Chitinophagaceae bacterium, assembly GCA_043754995.1. Classification (GTDB taxonomy): domain Bacteria; phylum Bacteroidota; class Bacteroidia; order Chitinophagales; family Chitinophagaceae; genus Lacibacter. The sequence goes on along the minus strand of JAYUTS010000187.1, from coordinate 2,096 downwards.
CCAGTTCATTGGGTCCGCTCCATTCCATGCGTGGCAGATAATTATTAGCAGCATCACCCGGAATATTCATCCACACTGTTTTCGCAGTTTCAATATTCACTACAGCAATTTTTACCGGTGATGGTGCTTCTCCAACTTTTGGATATTCAACTGGAATGACTTGTGAATAATTACTGTCGGTGGTGTTAAGCATATAATAATCACGGATCTTGTTCGCATCTACCTGCCAGTAAGCAATACTCTTGCTATCGGCACTCCAGCGAAAACCATCACGGGAGCCAAACTCTTCTTCATACACCCAATCGAAAGTTCCGTTGATCAGTTTTTTGGTATTGTTGGTTGATGTAACTGCAGTTGATTTTCCCGTTGCCATATCTTCTACATAAATATTATTGGCATGTACATACGCTACTTTCTTTCCGTCGGGCGAAAGTTTGGCATATAATAAGGTTTGCCTGGGTTTATCTGCACCGATCATTTTCAATTTACCGTTTGCAATATCTAAAAGCCAGTAATCACCTTTGGTGTTATAGCGCCATACACGTGCTGTATTGGTAAAAATGAGGACTTGCTTTTCATCCTCACTGATTGTATAATCAGCAGGTGAGATTGATTTGCCATCGGCTGAAGCAAATCCTTTAGCCGAAACAATTACTTTTTGTTCACCTGTTTTAAGATTGGTTTTAACGATTGCATTCTGATCAATCTCATACAAACTACTACCATCTTTTGTCCATTTAATTTTATCTGCTTTAAACTGTGCAAGCGCAAAAATTCCAAAAAACAAAAAACAAATTCCAAACAAGAGATGCTTCATAATGTGTATTTAAGTCTCCGAAAATAATCAAAACAAGAATTGTAATACTGACGCTGAGCATAAAAGAATAAAAAAAGTCAACATTTAACAAGTCAGGCCGGTATTATATCATACACTACAAGATTTATTAGATATAATAAAAGATATAAATTGCAAATGTTATGGAAGGCAAAGAAAAACTAAGAATCGACAAGTATCTCTGGGCCATACGGCTCTTTAAAACACGCAGCCAGGCCGGTGATGCCTGTGATAAGGGCAAAGTGAAATTCAATGGCGATAACTGCAAGGCTTCCCGGACCGTGAATGTGGGCGATGAATATGAAGTAAAAACTGAAGCAAAACGCTGGCGTATTAAAGTAACCGGATTATTAGAGAAGCGTGTACAATATGCCGAGGCAATTAAATACTATATGGATATTACCCCGGCAGAGGAGTTAGATCTTATTAAATCTGTTGCATCATCTTTTCATACAGGCAAACGTTTGAGCAAAGTAGGAAGGCCAACAAAAAGAGATCGCAGAGATTTAGAAGATTTTATGGAGTAATAGCCCGTGAGTAGTGAGTCGTGAATGGGGGGAGAGGTTCGTACTTCGTACTTATCTTTGCGGCTATGCACATTCACATTCTTTCTGTTGTTCCTGAGTTGCTGGATAGTCCGCTCAACCACAGTATCATGAAGCGGGCAAAAGATAAAGGGCTGCTCACTGTTTCTGTTCATCATCTCCGCAAATGGGCGGTAAATGAATACGGCCAGGTAGATGATTATCAATACGGCGGTGGCGCTGGTATGGTGATGATGTGTGAACCATTGGAAAAAGCCATCAACGAATTGCAACAGGAAAAAAAGTTTGATGAAATTATTTTTCTTACACCTGATGGTGAGCAACTGAACCAGCAAACCGCTAATCAACTTTCACTCAAAGAAAATATTTTATTGATTTGCGGTCATTATAAAGGCATTGATGAACGCATCCGTGAACATTATGTAACGAAAGAAATTTCTATTGGCGATTATGTGCTGAGCGGCGGTGAGTTGGCTGCTGCTGTTTTAGTGGATTCCATTGGCCGTTTGATTCCGGGTGTTCTCAATGATGAAACATCTGCATTAACGGATTCGTTCCAGGATAACCTGTTGGCTCCGCCCGTTTATACAAGACCTGTTGACTATAATGGATGGAAGGTGCCGGATATATTATTAAGTGGCGATTTAAAAAAAATTGAAGAGTGGCGCTATGAACAATCGCTTGACAGAACTAAACAACGCAGACCTGATTTACTG
>JAYUTS010000186.1:0-6753 GCA_043754995.1 Chitinophagaceae bacterium | reverse complement strand
GACGGTACTGCCCATTATAATATTGTGATTGTGCATACTGCCGTTGTACATTTCTTGAATTCTCACCACCATCTCTCGGTAATGATTGCTGCAGTATTCTTGATTGGGCGGTTCTTGTATTCTGCCGGGCAATTTCAATTTTATCGGATGGTACATCTGCATTCACAAACTCCCGTTCAAATTGTTCCCTTCGTGGACGGGCTTTAATAATGGTGGCAGGTAAATAAACAGTATCAACCACCATGAGTTGAATAATGCTGAAGGAGTTGCCTTCAATATTTGTTGGAATGGTTACTTCTTTGGGCTTATAACCAACACTTGTAAATTCAATAATATCTCCTTTCATCACCACAATACTGAACACACCCTGTTCATTGGTATAGGTGCCCCGGTTCTGATTGCGGAGTTTCACTGTAACTGAAGGGAGACCACGCAAACTGTCGGCCGTCATCACCACACCATATAATTGTACAATGGAATCTTTAAACGATTCAAACTGGGCTTTTGCAGCAAAGGGTGCCAGCAGACAGAAAACAAGACTTACGAGTAGAAATTTCTTCATCTGCCTCAAAAATAAGTGGAAAACATCATTTGCCTCACCAAATGAAACCTTCAATGGTTAATTTTGTGCCCTGATTTCTTTTTTTAACAAATAATACGAATATGACAAAGGAACAAGTGCTGCAGGCATTGAGTAATGTACAGGAACCCGATCTTGGCAAAGACCTCGTTACATTAAATATGATCAAGGATATTGTGATTGAAGGGAACGATGTGAGTTTTACCATTGTGTTGACCACACCGGCTTGCCCCATGAAAGACCTGATGGGAAATGCATCAAAGAATGCAATTCATCTCCTGCTGAATAAAGAAGCCAATGTACAGGTGAACTTTACTTCCAATACAACCAGCAATCGCAAAGACCCCAAATCGGTATTGCCGAATGTAAAAAATATTATTGCAGTTGTCAGTGGAAAAGGTGGAGTAGGAAAGAGCACAGTGAGTGCAAACCTGGCCATTGCATTAGCACAGAGCGGTGCAAAAGTTGGTTTGATGGATGCTGATATTTATGGTCCGAGTATTCCTATGATGTTTGGTGTAAGAGGTGAGCGGCCAAAGATGACAGAAGTAAACGGAAAAGGAATGATTGTGCCAATGGAAAAATTCGGCATTAAATTCATGAGCATTGGATTACTGGTGAATGAAAAAGATGCGATTGTCTGGCGTGGTCCTATGGCGAGCAGTGCCATCAAACAATTTGTAACAGATGTATTGTGGGAAGAGCTGGATTATTTAGTGATTGATATGCCACCGGGCACCGGCGATATTCATTTAACACTGGTGCAAACAGTTCCTGTAACAGGTGCTATTGTTGTTACTACGCCGCAGGATATTGCATTGGCCGATGCAAAGAAAGCAGTGGCAATGTTTGGACAGGCGCAAATAAAAGTACCCATCATTGGTTTGGTAGAAAACATGGCTTATTTTACTCCGGCAGAATTGCCTGATAATAAATATTACATCTTTGGTAAAGATGGTGGCAAGCGTTTGGCCGATGAATTTGAATTGAATTTTCTTGGACAGATTCCATTAGTGCAAAGCATTCGTGAAGGTGGTGATTATGGCAAACCGGTGATGGTAAGCGATGATCTCATTACCAAAAAAGCATTTGCAGATGTTACAGATGCTGCGGTAAGAAGCATCTCGATGCGGAATGCTGAAATGCCTGTAACGGAGTTGCTCACTACTGTGGTATAGTTTATGTAATAAGTGTATATTACTCATTCAAAAAAAACTGATCATGGAAATTTTTGTAACACTTTTAATTGGTGCATTAGCCGGTTGGCTTGGCAGTTTGATTTTTAAAGGAAGCGGACTTGGATTAATCGGAAATATTGTAGTTGGTATTCTCGGCAGTTTTGTTGGTTACTGGCTTCTTGGAAAATTTGGAGTCAGCTTGGGAACAGGATGGATAGGAGCTGTTTTAACCGGAGCTTTGGGCGCAGTAGTTATTTTAGCTATCATCAACTTGCTTTTTAGAGGCAGGGGATGATAATATTAATAAAAGAAATGGCGGGTCGCAGACCCGCCATTTCTTTTTCTCTGCGCCCTCTGTGTCTCTGTGTGCTATATCTTATTTCTTCTCTTTTTCTCTTTTCTTCTCTTAGCCTAACTTTGAACCATGTACAATCTTCCTCATTTCAAAGAGCCTGATCAATCTGTTGTAATTGAATTCATGAAACAACATCCGTTTGCCATGTTGATTGGCAATGCTGATGATCGTTCTGTTGCAACACAAATTCCCATGCTGTTTGAAGAAAGGGATGGAAAGATGATCTTGCTGGGACATATGATGCGGAAACAGGATCATCAAACTGCGTTTGAAAAAAATCCCAATGTATTGGTTGTATTTACCGGTCCGCATACTTATGTAAGCGCTACCTGGTATAAAGATCCGCAGCAGGCAAGTACATGGAACTATATCAGTGTGCATGCAAGAGGAACTATTTCTTTTCTTGATGAAAAAGGATTGGAAGATGCGTTGCGGAAACTCACCCTTCATTATGAAAACGAGGATAAGGATTCAACAACCGTGTTTGATAATTTGCCGCATGATTACCGCAGCAGTTTAATGAAAGCGATTGTTGCTTTTGAAATAGAAGTGAGTTCAGTAGAACATGTGTTTAAACTGAGCCAGAACCGTGATGAAGAAAGTTATCATCATATTGCAGAAAAATTAAAAGCAGGAGATGCTGATGCAACTGCCATTGCAGAAATGATGGAAGCAAGAAAATCAAAAGTATTTCCATCATGAAATTGCAAGTCTCTTTTTTGCTATTCATATTTACAATTGCCTGTACAAATAAACTTATGCAGAGTAAAGATGCTAAAACTCCCCCTTCAGGGGGTTGGGGGGCTTCCTTTGATAAGCAAGGTCACCGTGGATGCCGTGGCTTAATGCCTGAGAATACTATTCCTGCTATGTTGCATGCATTGGACCTGGGTGTAACAACATTAGAACTGGATGTGGTGATCACAAAAGATAAACAGGTAGTTGTATCGCATGAGCCATTTTTTAATCATGATATCACAACCAAACCAAATGGAGAGTATGTAACTCTTGCAGAAGAAAAAGGATTGAATATTTATCAAATGAATTATGCGGAAGTAAAGAAGTATGATGTAGGAATGAAAGTTCATCCACGTTTTCCGCAGCAGCAAAAAATGGCTGCTTATAAACCTTTACTGAAAGAGCTGCTTGACAGCGTTGCTCAATATATGATCAGCAGCAAACGGCCTCATCCTTATTTCAACATCGAAACAAAATGTTTGCCTGTTGGTGATAATCTCTATCATCCAAAACCGGATGAGTTTGTTGAATTGCTGATGGCAGTGATCAAAGAAAAAAAACTGGAAGAGCAGGTGGTCATTCAGTCTTTTGATTTCAGGACTTTGCAATACCTGCACCAACATTATCCCCACATAAAAACAGCCATGCTCATTGAAGACAACGACAAGCGTGGTATTGAAAAACAAATAGGAGCACTCTGCTTTACTCCTTCCATTTACAGTCCTCACTTTTCATTGGTGAACGAAGCCTTAGTAACTTATTGTCGTTCAAAGAAAATCAAACTCATTCCCTGGACAGTGAATACAAAAGAAGACATCAATCGTCTGAAGAACATGGGTGTTGATGGTATTATTACAGATTATCCCAATCTGTTTTAGCCCCGATCTGACGCCCTCGTCTGATAGGGATTTAAAATTTGTAATTATTAACAGGTCCGACGAGGGCGTCAGACCATATATAAGTTTTATGCAATTTCAAAACAGCCAGACCTTTGCACAACAACTCGATGCAAAAGATCCATTAAAAAATTTTCGTCAGCAATTCATCATTCCAACTGAGAACGGGAAAGAGAAAGTTTATTTCATGGGTAATTCATTAGGGCTTCAACCCAAACGAACAAACCAGTTCATACAAAAAATAATGAATGATTGGGCCACGCATGGAGTGGAATCATTTTTTCATGCAGATGAACCATGGATGGATTATCACAACCAGCTTACACAAACATTGAGTAAAATTGTTGGTTGCCTGCCGCATGAAGTAAGTGTAATGAACAATCTTTCTGTGAACCTTCATTTGATGCTGGTGAGTTTTTATCGTCCGCAAGGAAAAAGAACAAAGATCCTTTGCGAAGCAAAAGCATTCCCAAGTGATCAGTACATGATGGAAACACATGTAACACATCATGGTCTTGATCCTGCAACAAACATCATTGAAATAAAACCAAGAGCTGGCGAACATACTATCCGCAATGAAGATGTGTTACAAATGATCGTAGAGCATAAAGATGAACTGGCATTGGTATTACTTGGCGGCATCAACTATTACAGCGGCCAGGTATTCGATATGCAAACAATCACGCAACTGGCGCAACAGGCAGGTGCAAAAGTTGGGTTTGATCTTGCACATGCGGCTGGTAATATTGAATTGCATTTACATGAATGGCATGTTGATTTTGCATGCTGGTGCAGTTACAAATATCTCAATTCAGGTCCCGGTGCCGTAGCGGCAGTTTATATACATGAACTTTATCATAACGATGAAACAATGATCCGCTTTGCCGGTTGGTGGGGTTATGATAAACCAACCCGTTTTAAAATGGACAAAGGATTCAAACCCATGCTCAGTGCCGAAGGCTGGCAGTTGGGTACACCGGCCATGTTGATGTATGCAAGTGCACGTGCAGCTTGGGAAGTAGTAGAAGAAGCCGGTTGGGATAACATCAATCAAAAAAGAAAATTATTGACTGCTTATTTATGGTTTATCCTTGATGAAGTAAATGCTTCGCAAACAAATCACATCATTGAGTTTATTACTCCACGAAAAGAAACAGAACACGGTTGCCAGGTAAGCATGAATATGCTGGATCGTGGAAAAGAAATTTATATTGAGTTGATGAAGCAGGGATTTTATGTTGATTGGCGTGAACCGTCGGTGATCCGTTTAGCTCCTGTTCCTTTGTACAATACATTTGAAGAAGTGTGGAAGTTTGGAGAAGCGTTGAAGAAGATTTTGTTGTCATGATCTCATATCCGGGAGGCGTACATCGTACTTCTTACATCGTACATCTTTCTTTATCTTCGCCGCATGACCAGGCAGCAGCTAGTTGAGCAAATTTTTCAGAAACAATCTTATCTCTGCGTAGGGCTTGATACAGATCTTGCAAAAATTCCCAGGCATTTGCAATTGCATCCCGATGCAATGTTTGAATTTAATAAAGCTATCATTGATGCTACATTGGATCATTGTGTAAGCTATAAGATCAACACGGCATTTTATGAAGCAATGGGTGTAAAGGGCTGGGATGTAATGGAGCGTACGGTTAATTATATTCCTGCTACACATTTTAAAATTGCAGATGCCAAAAGGGGCGACATTGGCAATACATCCACACAATATGCAAAGGCTTTTTTTGAAACGATGAGTTTTGATGCCATCACTGTTGCACCGTATATGGGAGAAGACAGTGTGCGTCCGTTTTTAGAATATGAAGGTAAGTGGGCCATTGTATTAGGTTTAACTTCTAACAAAGGGGCAAATGATTTTGAAATGAAACAACTCATTAGTGAAAACGGTGAAGAGCATTTGCGTGCAGAATTTTTATACGAACGTGTATTACGTACTGTTTCAAAATGGGGCACACCCGATAATCTGATGTTTGTAGTTGGTGCAACACAGGCAGAAGAATTTGTAAACATCCGTACCATCATTCCTGATCATTTCTTACTTGTTCCCGGTGTTGGTGCACAGGGTGGAAGTTTGAAAGATATTTCGGAGAAAGGGATGTTGACTAGCCCTGTGGCTTCAGCCCAGGGTCGGGGAGATGTTGGTTTATTAGTCAATGCAAGCCGTGCAATTATTTATGCTAGTGAGAATGAAGATTTTGCTGAAGAAGCAAAAGCAATTGCACAACAATACCAGTTTGAAATGAAAAGGTTATTTAGCCCCATCCCCTAAAGGGGAGAAATAAAAATCTGACGGCAGTTGAAACATTAATTCAATTCTTTTTTCATTACCTCTTTTACTTTCTCTGCCCATCTTGCATAATCTTTTCCTGAAGGATGTAACCCATCATCTGCAACCAATGTTTTATCTGTTGCTGCTTCTCTTGTGAATGGAGTGATGTTGATGTAGTGGACTTTATATTTCTTAGCGATCTTTTCGTTAATGGCGTTAAACGCATCAATCTCTTTTGCAATTTTATTCCGGTCTCTTCCCTCTGCAAAAGGAGTAACACCCCAATCAGGAATACTTAGAACAATTACATGTGTTGGCTTATCACCAGCAAAACTAATGGCCTGTTGTAGTAACTCTTCAAACTGTTGTGCATATTCTTCTGTGCTTCTTCCACGATACTGGTTATTTACTCCAATGAGCAAAGTCACAAAATCAAATGGAACCGCCAGACGTGTACGACTGATTTGCTCCTGCAATTCATCGGTTGTCCAACCTGTTTTGGCAATGATGGCAGGCTCTTCAATGGCAATGTTTTCGTTTTTTAAAAGTGCCACAACCTGTTGTGGAAAATTTTTCTCTGGAGAAACACTTTCTCCAATCGTATAAGAATCACCAAGAGCGAGATAGGTAAGAGGTTTGGTTTGCATAAACGCTTCATTTATGAGCAATAAAAGAAAAAGAAATAAAAAAAATGTTTGTTTCATTCTACCGCTTCATTTCACAGG
>JAYUTS010000185.1:0-6795 GCA_043754995.1 Chitinophagaceae bacterium | reverse complement strand
GGATATTGTTGTAACGGGCATCACGACCACTAAAACTATTACCGTTCGCCTGTGGCGTTAGCCTTGTAAAATCGGCTACAGAGCGATTAATTGAAGGAATAGTTGTTATTAATCTATTATTGATACTTGTGGAAGTCCCCGTTTTTTCAATTGCAGCACGTCTGCCTCCGGTTACAACCACTTCGGTAATTTGTTTGATATCTTCACTCATGTCAACCTTTATATCATAAGGTTCCCCAAGAGCAAGACTGAATCCTTCAATTTCATAAGTTTTCTGGCCAACAAATTCAACTTTCAACTTGTAAGGCCCACCAATTCTTGAGTTAACAATATTAAAAACACCCCCTTTCTTTGAAATGCTGCTATACACAGTTCCTGTTGGTAAATGGGTTGCAGTAACAGTTGCGCCTTCTAATGCAGCTCCGTTTTTGTCTTTTACGGTTCCCGAAATGCTACTGGTGGTAACCTGAGCAACACTAAAGTATGAAATGAACACGGCTGCAGTTGCGAGCAGTAATTTTCTGAGTTTTGGCATACAGTTTTATTTTACGGGAGCAAAGAAACAACAATCTTGCCTTCCACAATCAAAGAAATATTAACAATTCGTAAAGACAGACATCAACTTTAAAGCCCCCGCTGCAACAATCGTTTAAGTTATTTTTTATCTCATTTGGTTTGTAATACGGGCCATGAATTCAACTAACTTTGCAAATCAAAAAAAGCGAATGCTCAATTCTATTGAAAGTGCAATTGAAGACATCAGACAAGGGAAAATGCTGATTGTTGTGGATGATGAGGATCGTGAAAATGAAGGCGACTTTATTATAGCAGCACGTTTTGCTACCCCGGAAGTCATCAATTTTATGAGTAAGAATGGGCGTGGGTTAATTTGTGCCGCAATTACTGATGATCGCTGCCAGGAGCTGAACCTGGAACCCATGGTTAGTTCCAATACTTCTTTACATGAAACCGCTTTTACTATTTCTGTTGATCTCATAGGGCAGGGAACCAGCACCGGTATATCAGCACAGGACAGGGCTAAAACCATACAGGCATTAATCAACCCCAATACAAAGCCTGAAGATCTGGCAAGACCCGGTCATATTTTTCCACTCAGAGCCATGAAAGGCGGCGTTTTAAGACGTACAGGCCACACCGAAGCAACCATTGACCTTACAAGGTTAGCAGGCGTTGAACCCGCAGGCGTATTGGTTGAAATTATGAATGAGGATGGTACAATGGCACGCTTGCCCCAATTAGAAATAATTGCAGAGCAATTTGATGTAAAGATCATTTCTATCAAAGATTTGATTGAATACCGTTTAAAAACCGATTCTTTAATTGAAGAAATTGTTCGGGTTGAAATGCCAACTAAATATGGCCATTTTCATTTAATTGCTTTTAAAGAAAAAGAAACAGGGCAGGAACATCTTGCATTAATAAAAGGTCAATGGGAAAATGATGAACCTGTTCTGGTACGTGTACACTCGTCCTGTTTTACCGGCGATATGCTTGGATCATTAAGATGTGATTGCGGCGACCAATTACACAGGGCCATGCAAATGGTAGAAGAACAAGGCAAAGGCGTTATTTTATACATGAACCAGGAGGGCAGGGGTATTGGCTTATTCAATAAATTAAAAGCTTACAAATTGCAGGAGCAGGGAATGGATACGGTGGAAGCCAATATTCATCTTGGCTTGCCCATGGATGCCAGAGATTATGGTGTGGGTGCACAAATACTCCGCACACTTCATATTTCAAAACTCAAACTGATCAGTAATAATCCTAAAAAAAGAGCCGGCTTACTGGGGTATGGTTTGGAAATTGTTGAAACCGTTCCCATCAGAATTACACCCAATGAGTTCAATCAAAAATACCTCGAAACAAAAAGAGATAAACTGGGGCATGAAATTTTGAAGTAACCTTCTATTCAAAATCTTTTACATAAGAAAAGCTGATGCCTGTACGTTTGGCGCTTTGCCATTGTATATCATAGGTGTTGCGGTAAAAACCAATTAAACGGAGTTTGCCATCAGGTGTTATCAACCACTCCAATGTAATATCTGGTGTAAGTGAATTATTATTATTTTGAACAGTTGAAGATTGTCCTGTATTTACTAAAACAGCACCTCCTGCTTTTAAGAGTAACTTTCCATTTAATAATCGCCTGGTTACACCAAAACTTCCTGTTCCGTAAAATCCACTTGCCTGCGCCTGTGTTCCTGAAATAAGACCGGGTGTAAATGTTACATAAGGATCTAACTTCAGTTTACTGATACCCGGAATATTTCTTAAAGCTGCTCCAAGACCTGTTGCTACCTGCTGGGCAATGAATTCTGAAATGGTACCTGCAGCACTGGCCAGTACACTTCCGCTGATATTACTTCCCAGCGAGGATGTATTGGACGTTGAGATAAACTGATTAAAAAACAATAAGGAGAAGACCTGGTTATTCAATTCATTGGGGTTGCTGTACAATTGCTGAAAACCTTTTATGGTTAACAGATTATTGCGGCATGGGTGATTTTGAGGAAGCTCAAACCTGAAATTGATAATTGGGTTCTTCAATGTATTGGATAAATTGCCGATTACGTTAATTTCGCTCCTTGTATTACTGCAGCCTGTTGCCAATTCTGCAGGAAGTGTAATGTCTTTTACAACATAGTGTGCATCTATATTTATTCTTGCATCATAGGGATCGCCATTCCATTCAATACTACCTCTGCTGATATCAAATGGTTTTTTAATGAGCGCCTGCCAGTTGAATGTATATTTTCCTTTGGTAATTTCAAACCTTCCGTTGATGGTTGTTGGTTCATAAGTGCCCACACGAATATTGAGGAATCCATTGCCCTGGCCCTGAACAACATCATTTGTTACTTCATCAAGAATAATATCAACTTTTGCAAACGGGTTAGCGATGATATCCAGATCAATGAGCAAACTGGAAGATTCTTTTACCACCGATTCAACTTTCATTTCTTCACCATACTTGCGGAATACAATAAAATCGGCAGTGCCGGTAACCCGGGTATCGGAAGTGGGTAAAAACATATGAGAGCTGTCTGTTGGCTCAGCACGTAATTTTAAAATAATATTGTTGGATGGCCCTGAAACACTCCCGCTTGCATTGGCAACTACATAACCATAAAATAAACTGTTGTCTCTTCTTTTTGTATTCAACACCAGAAATCCCCGTCTTGGATCATTCGAACTGAAATCCATATCAAACGACATGTCTTTAAAAAACTCATGATAGAGTTTGCCCGAGAATGTTGCAGTACGATTTGTTGTATCTGTTAACTGAATGCTTCCAAAATCAATTTGTCCTTCGCTGAATTTAATTTCAGTTCCTTCATTCATGGAGTAACGGCATTTGGTATAATCAAGTACAAAAGAAGTGTTACTCAATTTTACATCTCCAATCAGTTGCGGTTTTTTTGTACTTCCTTTAATCCTGATCAGCCCACTGGCGGTGCCTTTCATGTCCTTCATGATAATTGCAAGATATTTCTGAAGCAAACCGAGTTGCATACTTTTAACATCAGCTACCTGGTCAATTACAGGATTCTTTGAATCTTTAATATTGATCTTGCCGCTGATGATAAAATCATTCAGTTCATTAGTTGAAATGATTTCCGTATTAATATCGCCTGTTTCAGAATTGTAGTTTCCGCTCAGTTTTACAACACCAATAGAATCATTATTGAACCTGAATTTTTCGGCTGAAAGATTAGCTTCAACACTCATTTTACCATAAGGGTTGATGATATCGATCCTTCCTGAAAAAGCACCTTCAAGCCTGGGGTCTTTTAAAAAGTAGGGCATGATATCATCAATGTGTACATCCTTCAGCTCTATTATAAAATCGTCATGATTACCGGTATCTGATGGTTTTGTATAAGCCAGTATTTCTTCTGTACCGGAGGTAAGTTTCATTCCATCTGAACTGATCTTTGATTTGCCTATAAACAAATTACTGTTGTCTTCAATGGTCCATATTTTTTCATTAATCACCAGTGTGGATGGTTGAAATACAATACCTACACCTTCTCTGGTAGTGCTGATGCGTGCATTGAGGTCGGCATCTTTTAATGTTTGGGATGCTTTTGTTTTAATACTTACTATTCCTGTATTGTTTGCTGCGGTTACTTTAAACTGTGTTTGAGGTAAGCTGATGCTGTCGTTTAATTTTACTTCATCCATAGTTCCCTGCAGATGTAAAGAATCATAATTACCGGTGCCGGTTATAATGGCATTGTTAAATACAATGTTGTTGTATTTAAATGAAGGCACATTGGTTTGCAGGTTGAATTTATTGTCTATTGTACTGATCCGTCCATTGATGGTGCTGTTATCAAAACCATTAACCGGCAAATCGAGTAAATCAATAAATGGGGCAATATTTTTAGTAACAATATCAAATGTAAAATCCTGGTTTAACACTTGTTTCTTTGGAACAGGGATATAAGCCGGAAAATAATTATGTAAAAAAGAGAGGGCCGTTGCAGGTAAATCCCGGAGCGTAAAATTGCCGCTTAAGGTTACATCTGCTTCATTACTGTGTGCGGTTAATATTTTTTTGCCATCAACATAAACCGATGAGAGCAACAGGTATTCAAATGACAGAGGCTCGCCATCCTTTGTTAACAGGGCATTTTGTATATTGGCTGTTCCTAAAAAATCATCAATGGTTTTGCCTTTAAAATTGAGATCAACAAATGCTGTTAAAGAAAGATTGTTTTGTGATAATCCTAATGGTTTAAAGTTGATGTTATAAATATCACCCGTAACCTTATATACAGGCGTGTCTTTATTGAGGTTGAAAATGCCGGTAAGATTTATATTCAGGTTGCTGTCGTTTACAATTAAAGCACCATCAAATTGCCGCTTTTCATAAATACCTTTGGCATCAATATTTTTGTAAGTATAGCCGTTAACATAAAATGAACTGATATTTCCATCTACTTCTGCAAAGAGAGTGCGTGGGTTAAAGCCTCTTCCTTTAATTGTTCCGTCCATTACAATTTTTCCAAACAAGGGATCTTTAATAAATGTACCCAGTTCAAATCCATTGGTTTTTATTTTTCCAGAATAAATGGCTTCTCCACCCGAAGGTAATTTGAGGTTGATATCTGTAACCAGCGTTCCCAAATTAGTGTTGATTGTTCCGTAGGTTACAAAATCTTTAAAATAACCGGTAAAGGAACCTTTGAATTTGAAGTAGTTGATTTTTGAAATAGCAGGGTCAGTTATCTTTCTTAAATCCGGATAAATTTTTGTTGCGTCGGCATAGCTGGTTTCAAGCCGGTTGGCTTTTATATCAAGAAAGGTTGCATTCATGTTGGGCAACCCATCTATTGTAAAATTGCCATCAAAAGCCGTTCGGGTTAAAGTGGTAATAACCACATCATTTCCTTTGAGATGATTCACCGTTCCTTTTATTTTTCCCTTTATACTGATTCTGTTTTTCCATTCTTTCAGTTGCGGTGCAAAAAAAGCAAGATCATCACTATGCAATTCACTGTCATCAAAATTTCCTTCCATGGTAACATGCGTAATGAACTGGCTCATGTCGTGGCTGAATTGGGTGTACTTAATTGCAAAGTAATCTTTGAGCCGGCTTTTGTTTGTTTGTACATCCAATTGCCTGAACTCCAAACCTTGCGGATGAAAGAGCATATCCGCATCCAGTTTCTTTATCTCAAAGCCACTTCGTTCTTTAGCTGAAATTTTAATAGTTGCCTGCATGCTGTCTCCAATAAAACGAAAATCGGTAAAAGATCCGTTGATATTATTAAACTGAACATGAGCCCCGTCAAAATAAGGATAAGGTTCCCGTTCGGTTGTTTGATCATTTCTTAATTCGCCATTTTCAATTTTTATTGTTTTGGCTTTAAACTGCCAACGCTTTTCATTCCAATGCTCAACAACATCTTTCAAATGATAGGCTTCCTCCGGCTTTGCTATTTTTTGAGGACTGTTACCTTTATAAGCGGTAATACTGTAATATGGAGAAACAATTTCGATGGTTTCAGCTTCAATGAGCTTTTTTGTTATATCAAACTCTTTCATATCGAACAGGGCATAGCCAATTTTCCCTACCATGGTTTGACCACGCCATTCATCTTTCTGTATGAAATAAATTTGTTTGAGTTCTGCTTTTTTCAGGTTTAACTGAATTGCTTTTTTTGTTGAATCTGTCGTTTTAGGTGAAGCGAAATAATCGATCAGGAACTGGTAGTTCCATACACTATCAGTACGATGGAGATAGAAGGTGGATTGTTCCAAAGAAACATATTCCAACTCTACTTTTTCCTTCAAAAAAAACCAATCGGTGATATTCAAACCGGCCCGGCCAATATAAGCCAGTGTGTCTTTGGTTCTGTCCTTCACCAACACCCCTTCCAGCAGCATTTTGTTAAACAGGGAGAAATCAACATGTTTAATGGAAACTTCGGTTTGCAGATCTTTTGATATTTTTTTAGAAATCTTTCCGGCCAGCCAGTTTTGTACAGGTGTTAACTGGATAAGAATCCAAACTGCTATTACAAACAGCAGGATGGAGAGTAAAATTTGTGATCCTATTTTTATTATTTTTCTTGCCAAAATATATAAGATGTAAAAATAACCAATTACGCTTATCCTGAACTCAATTCTACTTTTACAGAAACAAAAAACAATCAAAGAAATTGCGGAAATCCTTCATTAAAACGGGCATTACTGTTTTAACAGGATATCTGCAATTTCTTTGATTGTTTTTTGTTTCTGTAAAAGTAGAATTGAGTTCAG
>JAYUTS010000184.1:0-3017 GCA_043754995.1 Chitinophagaceae bacterium | reverse complement strand
GGTACAGTAACCGGTAAGCAGCGTGCAATCATATCAATACATAATGAAATCAAAGGGTGCTTGCTATTGAGCGCCGGTTGTTTACTTTTGCTGAAACCTCCTGCTTATGGATTTTACTTTTTCATTAAACCAGTTACTCACTGTTACATTCACCTTGTTTGCGGTCATTGATATTGTTGGCTCTGTTCCATTACTCATTGCCATGAAAGAAAAAATGGGTGGATCAATCCGTGAATTGAAGGCAACCATTATTTCAGGTGCTTTCATGATTGTATTTTTATTTGCCGGTGAACCGTTTTTAAGAGTATTGGGTGTTGATCGTCGTTCGTTTGCCGTTGCGGGTTCCATTGTCATTTTTGTATTGGGGCTTGAAATGGTACTGGGACATGAATTTTTTAAAAGTGATAAGAATGCAAAAAGCGGAACGGTTGTACCCATTGCATTTCCCATCATTGCCGGTAGTGGTACTTTAACAACCATCATGTCTTTAGGCGCCAACTATGGTGACCCGGTGATCCTGGTCGCCATCTTATTAAACCTGCTGTTGGTATTTGTTGTGTTGAAATCGCTCAGGTGGATTGAGAAAATTTTAGGGCCTGCCGGTTTACTTGCAGTACGAAAATTTTTTGGTGTAATATTGCTGGCCATTGCCGTAAAAATATTCGGCAGCAATGTGGGTGGATTGATTAAATAGAAAAAAATAAGCATAGCCGATCCCGGGTTTTATTTTTTTGAACATTGGATTTTCTTTTTCTGGCCTCGTAGTACAATGGATAGTATAAGGGCCTCCGAAGCCCCAGATCCCAGTTCGATTCTGGGCGAGGCTACAAAAAACCGATCTGCAAAACAGATCGGTTTTATACTTTCAGGATGTTATTGACGTTTATTTCTAAATTGAGAACTGAATCCAATTGATCATTTATGAAAAAAATATTCCTGCTGTTTATCTTTTTTCCCTTCATCGTTACTGCACAGAATCTTCATCTTTCCTTTCGTGCCGGTTTTGCTAATTACCAGGGCGATCTGAAACAAAATGCATTTTCATTGAAACAGGCAAAATTTGTTGGCAGTTTAGGTGCCCGTTATGATTTGACCGAGCACTTCTTATTACGTTCACATCTCAGTTTAGGATCGCTTCGTGCAGATGATGCTAAAAATAAAAGCGCTTCTTTAAAGAACCGCAACTTCAGTTTTCAAACAAAACTATTTGAATGGGAGTTTGCTGGTCAATATAATATTTTCAGTTTGAATGATAGATGGTGGACACCTTATGTATTTGCAGGCGGGGCTTTGTTTCATTTTAAACCAAGTACAATTGATAATGCCGGCAACCGTGTTTACCTGCAGCCACTAAGCACAGAAGGACAGGGTTTTATTGCCGGTAAAAAAACTTATAAGCTTACACAGTTTGCTATTCCATTTGGAGTGGGTGCTGAATATGCATTGAATGAAGACATGCGGGTGGGTCTTGAACTGGGCTACCGGAAAACATTCACCGATTATATTGATGATGTAAGCAGCAGTTATGTGGATGAAAGTTTATTACTGGCTGCCCGGGGTCCGCAAGCCGTTGCCCTGGCTTATCGTGGAAGCGGTTCCTATCCTGTTGCTGGATCTTTAAGGGGCAATGAAAAAAATAAGGATGCTTATTATTTTTTACAAGTCACTTTTACATGGCGTCCATTTGTTGATTGGTATGAACGTACTTCAGGCCTTGCATCATTCAAAAAAAGTAAAAAAAAGGTAGGATGCCCGGGAACAGGAGTGAAGGGATATTAATTTACTGCTTTAGATCTAAGTCTTTCAAACAAAGCAATATTCATTAATAGCAGCAGCATGCCGTAAAAAATATCTTCAACGGGAATATTGTGCAGGGGCCAAGGCATGAAAGAAAAAATGCGAATCCCCAAATTCTCTGCATCATTATATAATACCACCGGTATGGCTGTAAGAAATCCATTCACCAGCAGGAACGGAATAATTACCACTGCATAAGAAACAAAAAAGGAGGATGCATCGAATCCCTTAAACCATTTTTTGAAAACAAACAAGCAAGCAATAAAGAGCGCATTAAACAAAGAAGTATAAAACGTATAGGCTCTGCCGTATGTAAATACTGCTGCAACGAGAAAGCAAACACCCAATACCAACAATAAACTATTTCCCCATTTTTTATTTTTCACAACCGGGAAGTAAGAAATGATGCATTCATATACAAATACACAACAGTAGGGTACAACAAAAAAGAACAGGACTTCTTCCAGCGGCAGTGAAAGTAATTTTACACCAATAATATGTGCATCGCTGAAACTCCACACCCCTGCTCTTGTTTTTAATTCATCCCAGGTTAAAAAAAACAGCGCAGGAAAGATGATGGCAGGAAACAGAAATTTCCATTTCTTATGAAAAGCTACCTTTTTATCAAAACTCAATAAGAGTGGACCTGCAATGGAAGCAGTAAGTATAAGAAAATAAGTGAACTGAGAATTCAAGTGTATTATTTGATGTTGGAATTGAGTTGCTTTTCTCTACGAACCTTTTCCCAATATTTTTTGTGTACAAACAGCATCCCGAAACTTTCACCATCTTCCTTATCTAAATGTTTGTGATGCATTTTATGTGCCCAGCGGATAGCTCTTACATATGTATTGTTCCACCTGCTGAAAATTTTAAACCGTTGATGAATGATAATGTCATGTACAATAAAATAAGCCAGGCCATACATGGCAATGCCTGCACCTATACTCACCACCCAATATTGTTGGTTCATTAAACCCAGCATAATACATAACCAACTGGGGATGGCAAAAATGAGAAAGAAGGCATCATTTTTTTCTAAGAAATGGCCACGGGGCTGGTGATGATCTTCATGTAGATACCAGAGCGATCCATGCATTACAAACTTATGCGTTAACCATGTGATTCCTTCCATGGTAAAGAACACAGCAAAAGCCAGCAGGATATAAAGAAACAAACTCATAATAAAGTACGTAAGATGAGAAAAAACATGAATTGAA
>JAYUTS010000183.1:0-6815 GCA_043754995.1 Chitinophagaceae bacterium | reverse complement strand
ATCAACCTGATAGCCCTTAAATTTTTTGTAGCTTTATTGAGCAATAAAAACTGAATCCCCATGTTATACGGACAAATAAGCATTGACCCTGAAATAATGAGCGGTGCGCCTGTATTTGCAGGAACAAGGGTGCCCATTCAAAATTTGTTTGACTATATTGAAGGAGGTGAAGATCTTTCTGAATTTTTAGATGACTTTCCTTCCGTTTCAAAAGTAGCTGCTTTAGCTGTTTTAGAAATGGCAAAAAAATCGCTGACATCAGAAAAAGTATTGCATGAAAATTTTACTTGATGAAAGCATACCCCGCAAACTTCGTAACGATTTTGGCGATGTATATGATGTTTCTACCGTTCGGGACAAAGGTTGGCTGGGCAAGAAAAATGGAGAGCTGCTTTTACTCATGGTTGAAGATCAATTTGACTTGTTTATAACAGTTGACCGGAATCTTTCCTATCAGCAAAATCTTGAAAGATTTAAGATTACAATTATTGTTCTCATGGCTGTTGACAATCGCAGAGAGACATTAAAATTACTTTTGCCAAAACTGTTTGAAAAATTAGCAGAACCTCAACTTCAAAAAGTAATTGAAATTTCCTAACGACTTGCCTCCTGTCTTCACGAACCTTTCTCTTTTTAAAGTATTTCCGTTTGAGAAAAAAAAATAAAAAAACCCCGACTGTAACGTCGGGGCTCAATCATGGTCAATAGATGTTCTTGCTTAGTCTCTATAGCTCGATATATACCTGGTAAGCTCTGTTTTACTGGTTCCAAAACTAAAGACATCATTTACGATGAAATAGTTGCCTCTGTCGCTGGTATAACGGTAAGCAAATTTTGCCAGCTCCAGTTTATTCTGTTCAAAACTGAACAACTGGGCCAATTCTCTTACCTGCGCAGCCGACATATAATTATTGGGCAATACTGATCTGAGAATCTCGAACCTGTTGTCATCAAAACTTTCACGCTGAACAATTTGTTTTAATTGTTGAAAACGTTCATTGCTCATGGACTGACCCCAAGTGCCTCCATTGTTACCATTATTATTGCGGCTGTCCTGGTTATTCCAACCACCATTGCCATTGCGGTTGTCCTGGTTGTTCCAGCCACCATTCTCATTCCAATCGGTATCATAACGGTTATCAATAGGCTGCTCATCTGTAAACACCCGGCCAAAACGGTTGATAATAATATCTGTATGCATTCCGTTACGTACGTTCACTGTACCGTTATAGATCAACTGGCCTTGTTGGTTGTTACTACCAGACTGCCTGCGATGATTGTTGTTGTTTACCCGGTAGATCTGTATGCGGTGATAACCGGGGTTCAAATTACTGATGCGGATGTTGGCATCATTGTCTTTGATCCGTTGTCCATCGATCATTACACGTAAAGGCATGTTGGTCATGCTGCTGATGCTGAGTCTTGCATTGTCGTAAGCGAAAGCAGAAAGACTGAGAAATAAAAAAGAGACGAGAGTAAAAATTCTGTTCATATAAACCTCCTTTGTTTGATAGATAGATGCCAAAGTATATGCCACGGAAAAAAGGATGGTTATAAAATATCGTTAAAGGATTTCTGATCATCCCGGCGTAAGGAAGGATAATAAGCATTTCAGCAAAAAAGAACATCTGTATTTATGCAATTGAGCTTTTCTTTGCATCCCATCATCGCAGTAATTTAATACCTTACAAAAAATAGAACGCATGTTGTTGAAACGCCTTTTACTCATTAACCTGTTCCTTCTTTCCTTTTTTGCCATGACGCAAGCACAATCAAATTTCAATTATACCGCTGCCTGGAAAAAGGTGGATGAGTTGATTAATAAAAAAGGTCTTCCTGAATCTGCATTAAATGAAGTAAAAACCATTTATGCCGCCGCTAAAAAAGAAAAGAACAACGGGCAGTTGATCAAAGCATTAGTTTTTCGTGTTAACCTGCAACAGCTTAAAGAAGAAGATGCAGATATTAAAGCCATCAAAGAAATTGAAAAGGAAATAATCCTTTCAACAGAACCGGTTAAATCTATTCTCACGAACCTGCTGGCAGAAGCATACTGGCAATATTTTCAGAACAACCGCTGGAAATTGTACGACCGTACCAATACAATTTCTTTTGTAAAAGATGATCCTGAAACATGGAGCATTGATGATTTTCATCAAAAGATAACTGCATTATACCTGGCATCCGTTCAAAACGAAAAACTATTACAACAAACAACGCTTGAAAAATTTGATCCAATCATCACTAAAGGAAATATGCGGCACCTCCGCCCAACTCTGTTTGATCTGCTCAGCTTTCGTGCATTGGCCTATTTTGAAAATGATGAACGCAACATCACCAAACCAGCCGATGCATTTGATATCAACACGGCATCTGCTTTTGACCCTGCTGCTGATTTCATCACAAGAAAATTTGTAACCGGTGATTCACTCTCGCTGAAACATAAAGCATTGTTGCTATATCAAAAGATCATTCGTTTTCACCTCAACGATGCAAAGCCTGATGCATTGATTGATGCAGATCTGCACCGGATTGTTTTTGTGAACCGAACATCTACACATGAAAATAAAAATGAATTGTACCGTGCGGCATTAAATCATCTCATCAAACAATACAACAACCAACCGGCAGTTGCGCAGGCTTCTTATCTATTGGCGAAAGACTATGCTGATTTTGCAGCTACCTATGATTTCAAAAAACACAAATCGGATGATGCACTGAATCCAAGATATTATTATCAAAAAGCTGCAGCTATCTGCAAAGAAGTGATTGCACAAAAAACCGAAAGCGAAGGCAAGGCCAATTGCAATAACTTATTATACACGATTGAACAGAAAGACATTTCCATTGTTTCGGAGAAAGTAAATATTCCCGGTAAACCTTTCCGCTCATTGCTCAGTTTCCGCAATATCAACAAAGCTTATTTCCGCATTGTGAAAATGGATAAGAAAGCTTTTGAAGAATTGCAGAACCGTAACTGGGAAGATGGATATTGGCAAAAAATAACGGCTTTACCTGCCGTAACAAACTTCAACTATAGTTTACCCGCCAGCAGTGACCACCAGGAACATTCAACAGAAATAAAAGTGAATCCTTTACCGGTTGGTACCTATATGTTGCTTGCAAGCGCAGATGAAAACTTCACCTTAAGTAAAAATATCTTGGCTGCGCAATTTTTTCATGTAAGTAATATTGCATGGATGCATAACGGCAGCGAGTTTTTTGTGGTGAACCGTGAAAGCGGTCAACCTTTGGCGAAAGCAACCATTGTATTGTGGGAAGGCATCTATAATTACGATCAACGTGTATATATTCAAACAAAAGCAGATACTTATACCAGCAATGCCAATGGCAATTTCCGTATCACCAAAGCGCCTGGTAAAAATTCATATAACAGAACACTGGAAGTAAGTTATGAAAAAGACAACCTGCATTTAGATGACCGGGCCTATTCCTATGTGTACGAAGGAAAGAAAGAACCGATTGATGAGAAAAAAGAACGCCGGATATTTTTCTTTACTGATCGTTCCATTTATCGTCCCGGTCAAACCGTTTACTTTAAAGGCATTGTTACAACCAAAGATGCCACAACAGGAAAACCTAAAATAGTAGAAGGGTTAAAATCAAAGATCATTTTATATGATGCCAATGGAGAGAAGATCGACTCCATGGAAGTAACAAGCAATACGTTTGGTTCTTATGCAGGTAATTTTATTTTACCAACCGGAAGAATGAATGGCAATTACCGTTTGGAAGAAACTGTAACATTTGCCTCTGCAAATTTTTCTGTAGAAGAATACAAGCGTCCGAAATTTTATGCAGAGTATCAACCCATCACTAAAAGCTATCGTGTAAATGATCAGATCACTGTTACCGGCAATGCAAAAGCATATGCAGGCAATCATATTGATGGAGCTGTTGTGAAATACCGTGTGGTAAGGCAACCCCGCCTGCTCTACCCATGGTTGAGTTGGAAATGGGGCTGGCCCATCATGGAGGAGCAGGAAATTGCACATGGCGAAACAAAAACCAAAGCCGATGGTACATTCGAGATTGTGTTCGCCGCCATCCCTGATAAAAAAGTACGGAAAGAATTAGACCCCATCTTTGATTATAAAGTTATTGCTGATATCACCGATCTCAACGGCGAAACAAGAAGTGCTGAAACAATTATAAGCGTTGGATATAAATCACTGCAATTACAAATCAGTTTGCCGCAGGGTGAAATGATGCCGGCCGATAGTTTGAAATTCATCAATATCAGTACACAAAACATGATGGGTGAATTTGTAAAAAGTACTGTAACAGTAACCATGCACAAACTCAAAGCCTCCACCCGTTTGATCCGCAAACGTTACTGGGAACAACCTGATCAGTTTATCATGAATGAAAAAGATTATGTAAATGATTTCCCGAATGATGAATACAATAATGAAACAGAAAAAGCAAGTTGGGAGAAATTAGAGAAAGTATATGAGAAAAAAGATTCTTCAAGTGCAAGTACAAAATTCACCATTGACCACTCACCATTCACTCCGGGCTGGTATATTATTGAAGCAACGACCAAAGACAAAGATGGCAATGAAGTAAAAAATCAAACCTTTGTGCAGTTAACAGATGCAAAACAAAAGAACAGCAACTCGCCTGAATATGTATGGAAGCTGCCTTCTGTTGTTACAGCGGAACCGGGCACAACAGCGAATTTTTCTTTTGGCAGCAGCGCCAATGATGTATATCTCATCCAGTTTGATCCGAAAGAAGCAACCAGCAACCTGCGTTACTATCAACTCAATAATGAACAGAAGCAACAATCTGTTTCTGTAACAGAAAAAGACAGGGGTGGTTTTGGTTACAGTTATTCCTTTGTAAAACACAATCGCTTCTTCAGCTTTACACGATATGTTTCCGTACCATGGAGCAACAAAGAACTCAGCATCAGTTATGAAACCTTCCGTGATAAAACATTACCGGGAAGTGAGGAACAATGGAAAGTAAAGATCAGTGGTTATAAGGGCGATAAAGTGGCGGCTGAATTATTAACCAGTATGTACGATGCATCATTGGATCAGTTTCAACCGCACAACTGGAGCAAACCCGATCTCTATCCTCTCAACTATATCAACAATGGCTGGAGCGGTGCCGGTTTTACAACAATCAATTCATGGAAAAAAGAATGGAGAACACAAACCTGGAAATCATTTGATAAACGATATGATGTGATGATTGGATTGATGCATAGCTCTCCTGTTTATATGCGGATGTCAAGAGGAAAAGTTGCAAATGAAGCAATGTCCTCCATGCCTGCTCCAACATCAGCACAGGAAATGGCAGCTGATATGAATGAAGTAGTAGTCAATGGATCAGGCAAGGCTGATAGCACTAAGGTGAGTCAAAAAGAAGAAGTAAAACAACACACAACAGAAAGCGGAGATGTGCAGGTTCGTAAAAACTTTAATGAAACCGCTTTCTTCTTTCCTGATTTAAAAACTGATTCAGCCGGCAACATCAGTTTCAGTTTTACCATGCCCGAAGCTTTAACCAAATGGAAATGGTTATTGCTGGCGCATACAAAAGATCTGTCGTTGGGTGTTTCTGAAAAATCAATTGTTACACAAAAAGATCTGATGGTGCAACCTTTTGCTCCACGTTTCTTACGTGAAGGCGACCGGTTTGAATTCACTGCCAAGATCAGCAATCTCACCAACAAAGAAATTTCCGGCACCAGTAACCTGCAACTCATCAACACAGCTACCATGCAACCTGTTGATGGTTGGTTCCAGAATACATTTCCTGTACAACACTTTACTGTTGGTGCGAATCAAAGCACAGTAGTAAAATTCAGAACAGAAGTACCTTATAATTTCAATGAGGCATTAACATATAGAATCATAGCTAAAGCAGGTGATAAAAGTGATGGAGAAGAAGCCATCCTACCTGTTCTTACCAATCGCATGCTGGTAACAGAAACATTACCATTGCCCATGCGTGGTGATGGCACAAAAACATTCAGCTTTGAAAAATTGATCAACAATAAAAGTGAAAGTTTAACGCATCATAAATTTACCATTGAGTTTACCAGCAATCCTGTTTGGTATGCAGTACAGGCCCTGCCTTATTTAATGGAGTATCCCTACGAATGTTCCGAGCAAACATGGAACAGGTTTTATGCAAACGCATTGGCATCGCATATCACTACTAAACTTCCCCGCATTAAAGCAGTGTTTGAGCAATGGAAAATTTCTTCGCCGCAAGCTCTGCAAAGCAACCTGCAAAAGAATGAAGAATTGAAATCTGTTTTATTACAGGAAACCCCCTGGGTATTGCAGGCAAAAAATGAAGAACAGCAAAAGAAAAATATTGCATTACTGTTTGATATGATCCGCATGAGCAGTGAGCTGAGCAAATCAATGGCACAGTTGCAAGGCATGCAATCAACCAATGGCGGCTTTGTATGGTTCAAAGGCGGGCCCGATGATCGTTACATCACACAATATATTGTAACAGGGATCGGTCATTTAAAAAAGCTGAATGCCTTACCTAAAGAACAAGAGAAAGCAATTAATGCGATTTTGGCAAAGGCCATTCCTTATCTCGATCAGAAATTAAAAGAAGATTATGATTATTTAATTAAGCATAAAGGTCAGTTGAAAAACAATAACCTCAGCAATATCCAGGTTCAATACTTGTATATGCGTAGTTTCTTTAAAGATGTACCCGTAGTTGCAGCAAGCAAAACAGCCTATGATTATTATTATAAACAAAGTCAGCAGTATTGGTTGCAGCAAAGCAAGTATATGCAGGGAATGATTGCATTG
>JAYUTS010000182.1:0-3026 GCA_043754995.1 Chitinophagaceae bacterium | reverse complement strand
CCCTACAGCGCTTTAAAAATGCCTTCGTTGAAAAACGGGGGCTTTTTTATTTCAGCGCTCTCCCGGTCGGTAACTCTTTATTTTTTTCTCTGATGATCTCTGCAGCAATGCTCACAGCAATTTCCTTTGTTGTTTTGCTGAAGATATTAATGCCAATTGGCGTATGAATATTTTTCAATGCCTGAGAAGAATGGCCTTCTGCTTCCAGCTCGTGTAACAACATTTTTATTTTATGATCACTGCCTAAAAGCCCAAGATAAAAAATTGATCTGTCAATTAATTGCTTCAACACCGTTTTATCAGTCCGGTAACCAATCGTCATAATAACTGCATAATCATTTTCAACATCACTAAAATGGCTGGCGATTGAATCATAGTTTACAATATGCTTTTCATGTGCAAATGAATTGGCTGCAATGGTGTTTAGTTCTGGCCGATCATCATACAGTTTAATATAGAAACCTAAAAAGATCATTAGCTCTGATAGAGCCAGGGCAACATGGCCACCACCAATGATATGTATTACCGGTTGTTGATTGATGGCTTCGGTGTAAAGCCAGTCGTTGTCTGTTTTGTATTGAAGGCCTGTTGCTGCTTCATCAGCAAGCTGTAAACCTTTTGGAGAAAGTTGAATGTATTTTTTTTCGGCGGATATTATTTTTTCAATCGTCGGTTGATCTGCAATTGCTAAAGGAATAAAAGCATTTAACTGGCTGCCGCTGCAGATCATGCCCGATTGGTTATTGGTATGTTCTTTATCATGGTGCTGTCGCATGAGCAAAACTGATCTTTCATTTTGTTGCAACATGCTCTTTGCTTTCTCCACCAGTTTATGCTCCATAATGCCGCCGCCGATCGTTCCGTAAAATGTCCCATCGGTAGCTACAGCCATTTTAAATTCCTGTCTTCCGGGAGAACTTCCTTCGCTATCCAGCACATACAATAACATCACTTGTTGTGTGGCAGATATTTTATCAAGTATAAATTTCCATACGTTCATTAAGCATTTATTTTTCTCCGCAATTTTCACGGGGTGAGCCACCCTTTTAGGGGTGACTCACCCTGCTAACTCTTCGCTCTGTTTTCTAAAATCCTTTTAAATGAACGCCCACGTATTTCATCCAGTGTTAAACCGGTAACCATCACTTCTTCTTCCGTTATAGCACCGCTGTTTAACGCACGAAGAAAATAATTCAATAAGCCCTGTCCTGTTGCAGCATCATCAAACACATCACCGATCAAAGTTGCCCTTGCTGCTTTATCAACAAAGGTTCTCAATCTTTCCACGGCATCGTCATAACTCTCTAAAAAGAACGCATACACTGCTGCATAGCGCATGGGGAATTGTGCCGGGTTCAAATCCCATCCCTGGTAAAAACCATTCCACAAAGAATGGCGGATATGATCGTACCCTTTTCTCCATGCACGATGTACGGTATCCAAATTTTCCTGTAACTGTTCAGCAGTTAAAGCATCTCCCCTGTGCGGACCAATAGGCATAGTATTCGTAGCGCCATCACTCAACCAGATACCGGTATGTGCCAGCGCAACCTTGGTCATGTGGTGTGCAAAATCGCAAACCGGGTGATCCATCTCCTGGCACTTGGCAGTGATGCTGCATGATGCTGTATAATCATACGTACCAAAGTGCATGGCAATGCATCTGCCATTGGATGCTTTTATAAAACGATACAAAGGATTCGTGCCGTCAATATCCATAATGGCTTGCGTTGTTTCTACCATCATCTCCATTTTTAAAATTCCTTTCTCCATTTTTAATTCTGTTTCCAGGATATCAAAAAACGATGCCAGTGTTGCAGGCTGTTCGGGAATGGTAACCTTGGGCAACATCACAATAAAATTATCAGGCAATTTGCCACCGGTTTCCTTTACCAATGTACTTACAAAAATATCCAGTGTACGCAATCCTCTTTCCTTCATCTCTTCAGTAAAAGGTTTTATGCGTATGCCGATAAAGGGAGGTAAGGTTTTTTCCTGCATGCCTTTGGCAACTTCCAATGCTGTTGTACGGGCTGTTTCGTCTTCTTCTTCATTGCTCCGATTGCCGTAGCCGTCTTCAAAATCAATTCTAAAATCTTCAATAGCTTCAGCTCTTAATTTAGCAATTACCTTATTGTACACTTTGTTGCTGAAGCCCGAAGTGGTATCCATACCAAATACATTACCAAACACTTTGTGATCGGGTGCATAGGTTTCAAAAATTTCCAACGCTCTTTTACCAAGTGATGCTGCCGAATCAAATTTAAAAAGGTTGGCGCCGCCATATAAAGTATGTACAGGCTGGCGTTCACTTCGATCTCCGGGATAGATTTGTTGAAATGCTGTGTTGGCATTTTTCAAACTGTTGAATAATTCTTCTCTTTTTTTTGTTGGAATTGATGTACTCATTTTTTTGTTTTTTTGGACCCGTCTTTTGGTTTTTAATTAAGCTTCATTGGCGAACTTGTTCTGTTATTCATTCTTTTTAGTAAAAGAATGAATAATCACTCTTGTACAACTGGTTCTTTATTCATCTTTTTTCAGCGTAGAGAAAATGAGGTAAGGAGTTTACGCAGGTTCTGCGTTGTCTCTGCTTCTCCTTTTCTCTGCGGTTAATTCGTTAACTGCCTCTGTAAGTTGAATACCCAAACGGATTTATCAGCAACGGCACATGATAATGTGCATCATCAAAAACAATAAACTGAATTTCCACTTCGGGATAAAAGCCTATTATTTTTTGGGCTGCAAAATAATTACCGGTATCAAAAACCAGTTTGTAATTTCCGTGCGCCAGATTTTTTTGCGCAGGCAACAGATCTCCAATTCTTCCATCGCTGTTTGTAATGCCTTGCGCAACGGTTTGCCAAACACCGTTAACCGGTATTTGCAGGCGAATGTTGATGCCTTTGCCGGGTTTGCCAATGGCAGTATCCAGCACATGTGTGGTAAGCTGACCGGGTTTTATAAAACTCCAGTCACCCTCAGTAATTAATTTTTGAAAACGGAGTATGGTAATTTTCATTTGC